>DATCFW010000096.1:0-11376 GCA_036509295.1 Solirubrobacteraceae bacterium
TCGTGTCCACCCTCGGACGGCGGCGGTTCGATCGTCCTCGCCGCGGCCGGCGGTGGGAGCCGGGTCGGGGCCACCGAGTACGGCGGTCCCGGCGATCCCCGCAGCGGCGTGATCGGGGCATCGGGCGCCAACCTGCTCGACGACCCGGACAGCTATGCCGAGCTGGGCGGCGAGACGTTTCAGAGCGCCACGGCGCTCGGCGGCCTGCCGTACATGACTCCGCTGCGTGTCAGCTGGGCCGGTCGCTCGGCGATCGCCTACAAGCGGGACTTCGGCCTCGGCGGCGGCCCGATCGCCGGCCTGCCGCGGGTCATCGACCTGTGGTGGCAGTTCGCCGGTGCGTTACGGATCCCCTACGCGGGCGGCCAGTGGTCAGGCGTCGTCCGGATCAGCCGGCCGCCGGCGGCGGGGGCGGCTGGCGTCCTGGGCCAGGCGGGCCCGGCAACGGTGTCGGGAGCGCCGCCCGCGCCGGTCGCTGCGGCGGTGGCGGACTCCGGGCCGGCGTGCGCGCCGGCGCCGGCGGCGGGCGGCGTGGGGATCAGCTCCGGTCCCCACGCGCAACTGCTGTCCGACGGCCAGGCGGCGGCGCCCGCCGATGGGCCCGCCGCGGTGCGGGGGATCATCGCCGCCGGCAATGAGATCGTCGGGAAGCCGTACCTGTACGGCGGCGGCCACGGGGTGGCGCTCAACCAGGTCGCGCCGGCCTATGACTGCTCGTCGAGCGTCGAGCACCTCCTGTACGGCGGGGGTCTGCTGCCGGTCAGCTACGACGCCGCCTCGGGCACGCTGGAGTCCTTCGGGCTGCCGGGACCCGGGCGCTGGGTGACGATCTATGCCAGCGCTGACCACGTGTTCATGTACGTCGCCGGTCTGCGCTGGGACACCCACAACGCCGCTGGACCGCAGGATGGGAGCTCCGGCATCGGCTGGCACCCGCTCGTGCGCAGCGCCGACGGGTTCGTCGTCCGCCATCCGGTGGGGCTGTAGTGGTCGCGTCCGGACGGGGCCACTGCGTGCGACGGGTGGCTCCCGGGCTCGCGGTGATGGCCGGACTCGGCGTGTCGGGATGCGCGCTGACGCTCGGCCGGGGCGCGTCATCGCCGCGGCGGCCGCCGGCCCCCGCGGCGGCATCGCGGTTCACGACCGCCCCCGTGACGGCATCGCGCACGACGACCACCCCCGTGACGGCATCGCGCACGACGACCCAGAGCCCGCTCGCCGTCGCGCAGCGCACGCACGAGTACCCGACGCCGGCGCCCCACCAGACCGTGCCCGGCGGCTGGCGCTCACCCGTCCAGGCCGTCTCGGTGTTCGCCGACACGTATGTCAACTGGACCGCCGCCACGGTCTCGGTGCGCCTGCGGGCGCTGGCCGAGGTCAGCGTCGGCCAGGCGCGGTCCGCGATGTCGCTCGCCGCCGGGGAGACCGCCCGCGACTACGAGCTGCGTCGCGGGGGGATCGCTAACTCGGGCACCGTCGTGGCGGTCGCGGCGGTCCGCGGCGCGGCGAACGAGTACGCGGTCGTCACCCGCGAGCTCACCACCGCCACCAACACGAGCGCCTACCGCGGGCTGGCGCCGACGTGGCACGTCTCGCTGGCCACGGTCACGCGGGTGACGGGCGGCCTGTGGGTGTTGAGCGGCTGGCAGCCCGAGGGGTGACGGCGATGCCGGGGAGACCGATCGAGCCGGCGGATGCACCCATCGCCTCCGCATCCTCGGTGCGCTCAGTGCGCGGCGACGTTCAGCGCCACCGCCGCGCCGAAGCTGGCGATCGCGATGACCCGCAGCAGCCAGCCCGCCCGTTCGCCGGGGCGGCCGGTGACCATCCCGACGATCGCGACGGACATGCACCCGATCGCCACCAGCGCCAGCAGCGCTGCCAGAACGCGGAGCAGCGTCAGCGGGCCCCACCCATCAGCACCGCCGGTGTCCCGCCGCGTCGGTCACGGTGTCCGCATTCCGAGCAGGCGGAGATACCGGGCGACCGCCTCGGCGCGGTTGGCGACGTGCAGCTTGCGCAGGATGCTGTTGACGTGGAACTTGACCGTTCCGGCGGAGATCACCAGCGCCTCCGCGATCGCCTTGTTGGACTTGCCGTCGGCCAGCAGCCGCAGCACGTCGAGCTCGCGGCGGGTGAGCAGGCCCTCGAACACGACGCGATCGTCGCGACCCCGGACCGCCGGCGCCGGATCGGACGGGGACAGCGGTGGGGGGGACGGGCGCTGCATCGTGGCCAGGCGAACCGGCGCATCGGTCAGCTCGCTGGACCGGGCCCCGAGCCAGTCCAGGAACTCTCGCATCCGCTCGCGTTCGTGGCGCAGGGTCCGTCGCAGGCTCGCGCTCTCGTACGCCTGCGCCAGCAGGCTGGTGAACTCCCACAGCACGTCGCGGTCCAGGACGTCGAGCTTGCCGCCGGGGCCGCGGTCAGCGTGCAGCATGCCGATCACGTGCGGCCCCACCACCAGCGCGGCCGCGGCGTACGAGGTCCACCCCATCAGTTCCCGCAGGCGGCGGTCCACTCGCGGGTGGACCTGCGCGTCATCGATGATCGTCGCGCGTCGGCGTCGCAG
Organism: Solirubrobacteraceae bacterium; assembly: GCA_036509295.1. Lineage (GTDB taxonomy): Bacteria > Actinomycetota > Thermoleophilia > Solirubrobacterales > Solirubrobacteraceae > Palsa-465. The sequence goes on from DATCFW010000096.1 coordinate 2,573, forward strand.
CAGCTCGGTCTCGATCAGCGGATGCTCGAGCCGGATCGGCGCCTGGCGCAGCTGCTCCACCACCGCGGCCGCACCGGACCGGTCCCCCGCGAAGTGCGCTGCCTCGGCGACCAGGCGGCCGTCGCCGACCACGCTGAGCAGCACCCGCTCGAGCTTCGAGGCCCCGCACAACGCGGCCGGGGCGCGGGCCAGCATCGTCGCCGGCGATGTGATCGTTCGCAGCTCGTCGATCGCTCGGTGCGCTGCGGCCAGCGCTTCGAACCGCGTGTCGTAGCGATAGCGCAGGCGCTCGAGCGAGGCCTGCTGCTCGTGCACCGCGGCGCTCACATCCCCGCCGCGTTCCTGCGCCAGTCGCTCGGTCACGGCTTCGATCAGACCGCGCAGCCGTGACGGCTGCGCCAGGGCGGTCGGATCGACATCGAGCCCCAGCACGGCGTGGGCCTGGACAGCGGCGGCGACGACGCGCTCGTGCAGCTCGGCGCCGAGTGGTCCGGTGAACGTCTCGTGGGCGATCGTGACGCTCATCGCGCCGGCTCACTGGTCACGAGCTCGTTCATCGCGGTGGCTCGCTCCCGCCCGCACGTACGAACCGCGCCACCGCATCGGCCCGGCTGGTGGCGCCGAGCTTGCGCAGGATGTTCTTCACGTGGTACTTGACCGTGCCCTCGCGGACCACCAGCGCGTTGGCGATCGCCAGGTTGGTGGCGCCACGGGCCATCAGCCGCAGCACGTCGAGCTCACGCGCGGTGAGCGAGTCCGCCGCCCCCGCACCGCCGCCGGCCGTTCGCGGCCGCACCAGACCCCCGGCGTCCTCCAGCCGGGTCAACCGGTCGCTCATCCAGTGCACCGCCGAGCTCAGCTCCGCGCGATGCAGATCGAGCGTCCGCCGCAGGACGGCTCGTTCGAACACGCCGGACAGGGCGTCGGCGTAGCGGCCGACCACCTCGCCGTCGAGCGCGTCGAGCGCGCGCGGGGTGCGCGCGGCATCGGCGTGAAGCAGGCCGATCGTGTCGCCGCCGATCGTCAGCGCTGCCACCGCGTAGGACTCCCACGCCAGGGATCGGGTGAGCGGCGCCGGCGTCCGCCCGCCGGCGGTGACCACCGTCACCACCTCGGCGCCGTGACGGCGCGCCACCTCGAACTCGATCAGGGGGTATTCCAGCGGCATCGACGCCCGAGCGAGCTCCGCCAGCGAATTGTCGGCCTCCGCTTGGCGATCGCCGGCCCAGATCGTCAGCGGCGCGATCCGGCCGTGGATCACCTCGCTGATGAGGACGCGATCGAACTCGGAGCCGGCACCCAGCTCGGCGGCGGCGCGGGCGAGGAGCCCGTCGGTCGACGGCAGCTCACCCAGGCGGCGCACCGCATCGGAGACGCGTTCGAGCGCGTCGGCGCGCCGGACGTACTGCAGCTCGAGGATCTCGCGCTCGAGCGCGAGCAGATCGATCAGGATCCGCTCCCCGGTGACCGCGCCCCGGCTATCGGCGCGGCGATCAGCCGTCGATCGCGCCATCGTGTCCATCCATCAGCCGCCCCGGCCCGCCCGTGTCCGCCGAGGCGAGCGACGCCCCGGTGCAGCGCGCGGTTACGCCGGCAGGCCGGTCGGGCGGATGAGCGCGTACCGCGCGACGGCCTCGCGACCGACGGCGGAGATGCCAAACGCCTGCCCGGCCCGGTCGATCGTCCTCCACACCTGTGCGGCGTGGGCGCGCGGGACCAGCGCCAATGCCTTGTGGTCTGACTCCAGCAGCCACAGCACGTCGGCTCCGGTCATGGCGTGGGCGGTCAGCGGGGCGACTCCGCGTGGATCGCCGGCTTCGCCATATACCCCCAGCTCGGCCAGCAGCGCGCGCGTCCGGCGCCCCACCACCGCCAGCGCGGCCCAATCCTGGCTGTGATCCTCCAGCTCCACCGACGCTCGACGCGATACCCGGGCGCGCAGCTGGACTCCGAGCCGCTCGCCGAGGCGTGGATCGCACAGCACGATCATCCGCTCGGCGCTCTCGGCGCACCACCACACTCCACCGCTGAGCGCGGCTCCGCCCGGGGCCACCTCGGTGCCGGCCACCCGCGACGTCAGCTGGCGCAGCTGCTCGCTGCGCCCGTGGAGCACCAGCTTGGTCAGCTCGGAGCAGTCGGCGAGGCCAACCGCGCTCACGCATGCCGCCAGCTCACCGGCCGCCGAGCCGTAATGGGTGACGACGGCCCGCCCGTCGCGCAGAACGAGAATCCCGCCGGCCTGTTGCAGCACCGACTCGAGACCCGAGGGCGAACGATCCGGTGATGCACGTACTGACATGACCCGCGCACCGTACCGCGTCGTCCCGGGGCTGCCCCTGCCCTTTTGGGATGTCTTGACTGGCCAGATGGGAGGGCCAGGTCGGGTGGGCGCCCGCACCACGGCTCTATGCTCTTCCCACGGGCCATCCTACTCAAAAGTCTAGGTCGTTTAGGAAGTGTGAGAGTGGCGCGGCTCGCCGCCCTGCTCGAAGCTGTCGGCAGACGCTGCTCGGCGGCCGCCGGCCCCGGGATCGGCGTGAGCAGTGAACAGGAGAGGACGCGAATGACGACGCAGTCACACCCGGCGCATACGACCCCGGCCACCCCGACCAACCGCTATGCCCGGCTGACGCGGATGATCGCCACCGACCAATGCGTGATCCTGGACGGCGCCAACGGAACCGAGCTGATCAAGCCCGAGACCCACCCACCCGGACGGCCCGAGGTGGAGGAGCACGTGTGGGGCCTGACCGCCCTGGTCGACGCCCCGCAGGACGTCGCTCGGGTGCATCGCGGATACATCGACGTCGGCTGTGACGTCATCTGTACGAACACCTGGGGCCTGCCGACCGCCCTGCGCGAAGGACCCCTGCGGGTCGGGGATTCGTCCGAGCCCGTCCATTGGATGGACATCGCCCGCCGAGCCGTCGGCCTGGCCCGCGGGGCGGCGCTCGATGCCGGGCGCGCCGATGAGGTGGCGGTCGCCTTCAGCCTCAACGGGGACGTCGACACGCCGGACGGGCGCGAGACGATCGCGCTCCTGTCGCGCGCCTTCGAGGAGGAGCCGCCGGACCTCATCCTGCTGGAGACGCTGTCACTCGTGCGCAGCTCCACCTACGCCACCGTCGAGGCGCTCCTCGGCACCGGGATCCCGGTGTGGCTGAGCTTTCGCCGCTGCCGCAACGGCGTCTGCGGGGTCTACGGCGAGCATTGGGGGGGACCCGAGGGGGACTCGTTCGGCCGCGCGGCCCGGCGCTTTGAGGAGATGGGCGTGGGCGCGCTGGCGATCAACTGCATCCCCCCCGATCACGTCGCCGGGATGCTGTCGTGGCTGCGCGACTTCACCGACCTGCCGCTCGGGGTGTACCCCAACCTCGGCTATCTCTCGGCCGCCGGGTGGCGCGAGGAGCCCGGCGTCGAGGGCCACCAGTACGCCGAGCTGGCCCTCAACTGGCGCGCCGAGGGGGCCCAGATCATCGGCGGATGCTGCGGCGTACGGCCCGAGCATCTCCAGGCCGCGCGGACGGCGCTGGTCGACACCAAGCCCGGCCACGACCGGCCGGACGCGCTCACCGAGGACAACGGCGCCCCGCGCGGCCGGCGGCGCGAACCGCCGTCGTGGGCGGATCCCCGGGGGCGGGAGATGTTTCCGCTCGACATGCCCGAGATCGAGGTCGACCAGGGCGTCTTCGTGCCGACCCAGGGCAGCTTCCTCATCTGGAAGTACCTGTACCGCGAGGGCGTCGGCGCCCACCAACGATGCCTGGACATCGGCTGCGGGTCGGGCCTGCTCACGGTCCAGCTGGCCCGCAACGGCGCCGCGCACGTCCACGCGATCGACATCGATCGCCTGTCGGTGAAGAACACGCTCACCAATGCGTTTCGCAATGGGGTGGCCGATCGCGTGAGCGCCGCCGACCAGGACCTGTACCCGTGGGTCCCCGAGGAGCGCTACGACGTGATCGTCGCCAGCCTGTACCAGACGCCGGTCGATCCGTTCGAGCAGGTGACCACCCATCGCCCGCTCGATTACTGGGGGCGCAACCTGCTTGATCATCTCATCCGGGTGCTGCCCGAGGCGCTGGCCGATGATGGCCGCGCCTACATCATGCAATTGTCCATAATCGGGCAGCGACGCACGGCCGAGCTGCTCGACCGGCTCGGATACCAGGCCCGCGTGGTCGACTTCTCGTTCTTCGAGTTCAGCGACCTGTTCAGCAACAGGGGCGAGCAGATCGCCCGTGTGGAAGAGCATTCGGACGCGTATCACCTGCGGTTCGGCGCCGCGGACGTGATGGTCGCGTACCTACTGGAGATCACCCGCAAGAGCAAGGAAAGCCCGGATTGATGAGCGCCGCTGAGAACTCGTTCCTGTTCACCTCGGAGTCGGTCACCGAGGGTCATCCCGACAAGATCGCCGACCAGATCTCCGACGGGGTGCTCGATGCGGTCCTGCGCGACGACCCGCTCGGGCGCGTCGCCTGCGAGACGCTCGTCAACACCGGCCTGATCGTCGTCAGCGGGGAGATCACCACCACCACGTATGTGGACATCCAGGAGATTGCTCGCCACACCGTGGAGCAGATCGGCTACACCGACGCTCGGTTCGGCTTCGATTGCAAGACGTGCGCGGTCATCAACGCGATCGACAAGCAGTCACCGGACATCGCCCAGGGCGTCGACACCGCGTTCGAGTCACGCTCCGATCCGTCCGATGACGATGAGCTCGATGTCGCCGGCGCCGGCGACCAGGGGATGATGTTCGGGTACGCGTCCAACGAGACGGCGGAGTTCATGCCGCTGCCGATCTCGCTCGCCCACAAGCTGGCGCGTCGGCTCTCCGAGATCCGCAAGGACGGCACGCTCGATTACCTGCGCCCGGACGGCAAGACCCAGGTGAGCGTCCGTTACGAGGACGGCCGCCCGGTGGCGATCGAGAAGCTGCTCATCTCCAGCCAGCACGCGGAGGGCGCGGAGACACACATCCGCGACGATCTCTGGGAGAACGTGGTGGTGCCGGTGCTGCCGGCCGATCTCTACGACGCCGCGGCGCTGCGGCGGAGCTTTCTCGTCAACCCGACCGGCCGGTTCGTGATCGGCGGCCCGATGGGGGATTGCGGCCTCACCGGTCGCAAGATCATCGTCGACACCTACGGCGGCATGGCCCGCCACGGTGGCGGCGCGTTCAGCGGCAAGGACCCGTCCAAGGTCGACCGCTCCGCCGCCTACGCCGCCCGCTACGTGGCCAAGAACGTCGTCGCCGCCGGACTGGCTGATCGCGCCGAGGTCCAGGTGGCCTACGCCATCGGTGTCGCCCGGCCGGTGTCGGTGATGGTCGAGACCTTCGGCACCGAGACGATCGGCCGGGCCCGGATCCTGCAACTGATCGGCGAGCACTTCGATCTGCGCCCCGGCGCCTTCCGGGAGTACCTCAAGCTGCACCGCCCGATCTACCAGAAGACCGCGGCCTACGGCCACTTCGGCCGCGAGGATCCCGACTTCACCTGGGAGAACACCGACAAGGCCGCCGCCCTCAAGGACGCCGCCGGTCTCTGACGGCCGGGCGGCGGGCGGTCTCCGTCGTCCTCGCCGGCCCTCCTATGCTCAGAGGCGATGTCAGCCCAGTACATCTTCACGACGCACAAGCTCAGCCGGCGCCACCCGCCCGACAAGCAGGTGCTCACCGACATCTCGCTTTCCTTCTACCCGGGCGCCAAGATCGGCGTGCTCGGCTACAACGGCTCGGGGAAATCGAGCCTGCTCAAGATCATGGCTGGGATCGACACCGAGTTCCAGGGCGACGCGCAGCTGGCGCCCAAGGCGACGGTCGGCCTGCTCTCCCAGGAGCCCGACCTCGATCAGGCCAAGGACGTGAAGGGCAACGTCGAGGACGGGGTCGCCGAGATCCGCGCGCTGCTCGATCGGTTCAACGAGCTCTCGATGAACTACTCCGAGGAGACCGCCGACGAGTTCTCCCGCGTCCAGGAGCAGATCGACGCCGTCGACGGCTGGAACCTCGACACGACGCTCGAGTACGCGATGGACGCGTTGCGCTGCCCGCCCGCCGATGCCGACGTGAGCACGCTGTCCGGTGGCGAGCGCCGGCGGGTGGCGCTGTGCCGCCTGCTGCTGCGCCAGCCCGATCTGCTGCTGCTCGACGAGCCGACCAACCACCTCGACGCCGAGTCGGTCGCCTGGCTCGAGCAGTACCTGCGCGACTACGCCGGCACGATCGTCGCCGTCACCCACGATCGCTACTTCCTGGACAACGTCGCCGGCTGGATCCTCGAGCTCGACCGCGGCCGCGGGATCCCCTACCAGGGCAACTACTCCGGCTGGCTGGAGCAGAAGCAGGTCCGCCTCGCCCAGGAGGAGCGCCAGGAGTCCAGCCGCCAGCGCACGATCGCGCAGGAGCTGGAGTGGGTGCGGATGAACGCCTCGGCCCGTCGCGGCAAGCCCAAGGCGCGGCTCAACGCCTACGAGGCGCTGCTCGCCCAGGACCGCAACGTCAAGCTCGACCAGGTCCAGATCCACATTCCGGCGGGCCCCCGGCTCGGTGACCTGGTAGTCGAGGCCGACGGCCTGCGCAAGGGCTACGGCGACCGGCTGCTGATCGATGCCCTGGACTTCAAGCTGCCGCGTGGTGGCATCGTCGGCGTGATCGGCCCCAACGGCGCCGGCAAGACGACCCTGATGCGGATGATCACCGGTCAGGAGCAGCCGGACTCCGGCGCTCTGCGCGTCGGCGACACGGTCAAGCTGGCCTACGTCGACCAGTCGCGCGATGCGCTGGATCCCGACAAGACCGTGTGGGAGGAGGTGTCGGGCGGCTACGACCAGATCAGCCTCGGTGAGAACCGGACGGTCAACAGCCGCGCCTACGTCGCCGGCTTCAACTTCAAGGGGACCGATCAGCAGACCAAGGTGGGCAAGCTGTCCGGCGGCGAGCGCAACCGCCTGCATCTCGCCAAGCTGCTGCGTTCCGGCGGCAACCTGCTGCTGCTCGACGAGCCGACCAATGACCTGGACACCGACACGCTGCGCGCGCTCGAGGAGGCCCTGCTCTCGTTCGCCGGCTGCGCGATGGTCGTCTCCCACGACCGGTGGTTCCTGGACCGGATCGCCACCCACGTGCTCGCCTTCGAGGGCGATTCTCAGGTTCGCTGGTTTGAGGGCAACTTCGAGGCCTACGAGAGTTTCCGCCACGAGCAGCTCGGCGCCGAGGCCGACCGGCCCCACCGCATCACGTACAAGAAGCTCGTCCGCAACTAGCCCGCCCGCCCGGCGCTGGCGCGCCGCCGTTTTACGTAGCGAGCGCGGCCTCCAGCAGCTCGCGCAATTGGCCCGGGTCGGTGGCCACGCCGTCGGCTTGCGACAGCTCCGACGCTTCGTAGGGCCCCGTGGTCACCGCCAGGCATCGGATCTCGTCGGCGCGGGCGCAGGCGATGTCCCGGGGCGTATCGCCGATGACCAGCGTCCGCCGGCGCGAATGCGGGACGCCGTTCACTCCGGCACGCTGGCGGGCGATCCCGGGTAGGGCGGCGCGATCGTCGGAGTCCGAGCCGAACCCGCCCTGCCCGGACGGGAAGTGGCGGCCGAGGCCGGCGCGGGTGAGCTTGAGCCGCGCCACCGGCTCGTAGTTGCCGGTCACCAGCGACAGCCGGACGTCCGCTCGCGCATCCAGCCACGTCAGCAGGTCGGCGATCGCCGGCAGCACCTTGTCGCTCAGGTCGGGCGGGCACAGTCGGGCGTATGCCTCGCAGCAGGCCGCTCGCACCGCCACCACGCCCTCGTCGATCGCCCGCGCCGAGACGCCGGCGCCGAGCAGCAGCAGTCGGGCGATGTCCCCGTCGGTCCGGCCGGCCGGCGAGATCTGCGCCCGGACCGCCCGGGTGTCGACCCCGTGCACCTGACGCAGCGCCTCATGCAACGCGTCGCTGTGCGCGGCGGCCGCGCGGTGCAGGAGGGTCCCGTCGATGTCGAACAGCAGCAGCAGCGGCGTCTCCGGCGTGCCCGCGCCGGGCCCTGCCGTGGCCTGCGCCGCGCCGGCCACCGGGGCCACGCGTCCTACCGCTCGAACGACATGCCGGGCTCCAGCCGCTTGGCGAACGCGGCGATCAGCTCGGCGGCGACCTGGATGTCGGCGAGCGACACGAGCTCGACCGGCGAGTGCATGTAGCGCAGCGGCACCGACACGATGCCGGTCGGCACGCCGGTGCGGGTGGCGTGGACCGCGTCGGCGTCGGTGCCGGTGCCGCGGCCCAGCGACTCGACGGTGAACGGCAGCTCCTCGGATTGGGCGGTGTCGTACAGCAGCTCGGTGATGCGGGGGTGCAGGGTCGTTCCGCGCGCGATCACCGGGCCCGACTCCAGCGGATGCTTGGTCATCGGCCCCAGCTCGATGCCCGGCTGGTCGGTGGCGAAGGTGACGTCGACGACGATCGCCAGGTCGGGCTCGAGTGAGAACGCGCTCGTCCGCGCGCCGGCGAACGTCGTCTCCTCCTGGACGACCGCCAGCGCCACCACGTCGCCGGGGGCGCCGCCGTCCAGCGACACCAACCGCGCCGCCTCGGCGGCCACATAGCACCCGATGCGGTTGTCGAGCGAGCGCGACACCAACCGGCCGTTGGGCAGTTCGACGGGCGCGACGTCGATCACGCCGACGTCGCCGATCCGGACCAGCTCGCGCGCGTCGTCGCCGTCCTTGGCGCCGATGTCGATGTGCAGGTCCTTGACCTTGGGGGCCTTGTCGCGCTCGTCGGCCTTGATCAGGTGGATCGGCTTGCGGCCGATCACGCCCGCTA
>DATCFW010000097.1:0-13008 GCA_036509295.1 Solirubrobacteraceae bacterium
GCTGTGACCAGGTTGTGAACGCTAGTGGGTGGTGACTGGCGCTGCGTAGCGGACCGCCGTGGGCGGGCGTCGTCGCGGGGTCACGAGGTCGCCTCGGTGGCCTGCGCGCCCGACACCCCGAGCTGCTCGACGATCACGAGCCGATTTCCGTCGGGATCACGGAACGCGAACATCGGCGGCACGAGCTCTCCCATTCGCATGATCTCCAGGTCCGCGTCGACGCCGTCGGCGAGCAGGGTCGCGTGGTCAGACGCGGCGTCGGCGGTGCTGAGCCGGATGCCGGTGTCGACGCCGATCGCGGCGCCCCGGGGGGTCTGCACGAGCGCGATCGACGTCGCGGCGCCCGCGGGCGCGACCTCGAGCCACCGCCCGTCGCCGAACGGAGCGTCGAGGCGCGTTTCGAAGCCCAACTTCTTCACATAGAACTGAAGCGAGCGCGCCTGGTCACTCACCGGCACGCCGACGGTGTGGACATCGGTGATCTGCGTATGTTCAGAACGGTCGTTCATATGACACTCCCATCGTGTGTGTGGATTCGTCCGGCGGTCTCACGCCGCCCGGTTGCGGTCCGGGCGCGTACAGGAGAGATCCCGGCGTCGTCAGCGTCTCGCCGGTCTCCAACAGCGTCTTGAGCCCGGAGAGCACCATCGGCCAGCCCCCGTAGAGCGCGCTGTCGGCGTCCGGGGGCAGTTCGTCATGGGTCACCGTCAGCCGGCAGGAGTCCGCCACGGTTTCGATCTCCCAGGTGACGCGGGATGTGCCCGCGCGCTTGACGTCCTCGCCCCACAATGCCGTGAAGGTCTGAACGAGCTTGCGCGGACGATCGACTTCGAGATTCTCGCCCTCGCTGATGACGCTCGCGGTCGCCGGATGCACCGATTGATAGCCCGACCCCGGAGTCCAGTCGGACACGACGCCGACCCCGAAGTGGTACTTCTGGCGCAGCTCGTCGCGGGTGATCGCCTCCCACAGTCGCTCCGGGGTCGTCTTGATGTAGATCTCGAAGATCTTCTCCATGCCATCTGCCTCCATCTCGCGCTTGAGCTCGCTCAGGGTTGCCACCCAGGGCTCTGCGTACTTGCTCACCCATCGATCGTGGACGAGGCGAATCGGGACCGCGTTGAGGAAGTGCAGCTTCTCCCGGCCGCGTCGCCGCGTCAGGACGAGGCCCGCGTCCTCCAGCACCTTGAGGTGCTTCATCACCCCGAACCGCGTCATCGCCGGCCGCTGCTCCAGCGCGCCGAGGGTCTGGCCGTCCTGCTCGAACAGCGCATCCAGCAGCCCTCTGCGGGTTGGATCGGCCAGCGCCTTGAACACCGCGTCCATGTCCGTCTCCATCCGCGCATAATAGGTGACCATTTGGTCACCTGTCAAGTATCGACGTCACACCCGGCCGCCCGGCCTGTCCGGCCTGCCGGGTGCGGATCAGCGGTGGCGGGCGCGCACGCTGAGCAGCCGGTCGAAGATCCACCAGCACAGCTGCTCGAGGTGCTCACGGCCGATCTGGGTGTGGTGGGCGGCGGCGTAGCCGTCAGGGTCGAACCGGACGATGATGGAGCTCGTCAGGATCGTCGGCTGATGGCGGTCCAGGTGGATCTTGAGCTCGACGTTATCGCCGATCGCCAGCGGCGCCCCGACCCCGAGGAGCACGCCGCTCTCGCTGAGGTCGAGGCTGCGCGTCTCGACAGTGCTCCCGTCCTCGCGACGGATCTCGACCGGCACGCGGATCTCGGCGCGGAGCCGCTGACGGGCGAGCAGGAGCTGCGGCTCACCGCGGGGCACGAACGCGAGGCGGCCGCGGCCGGCGACCGCGGTGGCGCCGCGGTGGCGCATGATCCCCTGAGACGACAGGTACTGAACCAGCCCCCGGGCCGGGAGCGGCAGCGGCGGGCGGCGGGCGAGCTCGATCTCGGCGGCGGCGTCGAGGTCGCGCACGATGCCGGCGATGATCTCGTCGTCAAACGCGATCGACACGCGCTGCCCGACCTCGAGCCGCCAGGCCGCCGTCGGGGTATGGCCCGGTGCCATGGGTCGCGACCGCAGCCCGCGGCTCAGGCCACCATCGGCGCCGGCACCTGCATGATCGCGAGGCGCTCGCCGTCCGGACCACGGTGGCTGACCGCCCATACGGTCACCGGGACGACGTGCTCGAACCGGTCCAGGTACCGGGTCTCGAACGAGACGCGATCGGCCTTCCCGGTCGCCAGCGCGACGAGCGGGTGATCCATCGCCTCGGGCAGATCATCGGGATGCGTCCACGTCTCGACGCTGGCGCCGACCAGCTCGCCGGGCTGGCGTCCGAGCAGCCGCGCGTAGGCCGCGTTGGCCACCGTGACTCGCCCCGCGTCGCGACCCTCGAGCACGACGACGGCGACGCCGAGGTCCGCCTGCTCGAGCGCGGCGCGGACCCGTTCGTCCACCAGCGGCCGTGACCACACCGCCTCCGCGGCGCCCGCCCGTGCCTGCTCCAGCAGCTCGAGCAGACGCTCGGGCAGGTCTGGCATCGACGGTCCCTTGCGCAGGTAGGCCGACGCGCCCGCTTGGAGGAAGCGCAGCACGGAGGACCGCTGCCGATCGGACGACAGCACGACGATCACGATCTCCGGCATCTCCTCGCGCAGCGTCTGGGTGGCGTACAGCCCACCGCCCGGCATCTCGACGTCCAGCAGCACCACGTCGGGGCGCAGCGACCGGGCGAGCTCGAGCGCGGTGTCGGCGTCCGCCGCCTCGGCGACCACGGTGAAATGGTCGCGGACGCGGGCCGTCACGTACCCGCGGACGACGGCCTCGTCATCGGCGATCAGCAGCCGGGGCTTGCCCGGGTCAACTCCCATGTCAGGTTCTTACCCGAACGCCCGGATGGACGCGCCGCCGGGCGGTCACCGCCGCGCACGTGGCGAGCATGGATTCCCGCTCGACATGGTGCCGGGCATAGGATCGCGGCGACCCCGGAGAGGAGCAGGATGGACTACGAGCAGATCATCACCGAGATCAGCGACGGCGTGCTGACGATCACGCTGAACCGCCCGGACCGGCTCAACGCCTGGACTCCGACGATGGGCCACGAGCTGATCTCCGCCGTCGATGACGCCGACCGCGACGACGACGTGCGAGCGGTGATCGTCACCGGCGCCGGCCGCGGATTCTGCGCCGGCGCCGACCTGGGCGGCGGAGCGGGGACGTTCGACTGGCGCGAGCGCGAGTCGGCCGGGCCGGTGCCGCGTGACGGCGGCGGGCAGTTCACCCTGCGGGTGTTCGAATGCACCAAGCCGATGATCGCGGCGATCAACGGGCCGGCCGTCGGCGTCGGCGTGACCATGACCCTGCCAATGGACCTCCGGCTCGCCGCCGACGATGCTCGCTTCGGCTTCGTCTTCGCCCGGCGCGGCATCGTCCCCGAGGCGTGCTCGAGCTGGTTCCTGCCGCGGCTGGTCGGCATCAGCCGTGCGATGGAGTGGGTCGCCACCGGCCGGGTCTTCGACGCCCCGGAGGCACTGGCGGGCGGGCTGGTGCGCAGCCTGCACCCCGGCGATGAGCTGCTCGGCGCCGCCCGCGCGATTGCGCGGGAGATCGCCGAGAACGCCGCGCCGGTGTCGGTGGCACTCGCGCGGCGCATGATGTGGCGAATGCTCGGCGCTGAGCATCCGATGCTGGCGCACCGCGCCGACTCGCGCGGCATGTTCTCCCGCGGCCAGTCGGCGGACGCCGCCGAGGGGATCGCGGCGTTCCTGGAGAAGCGACCGGCTCAGTTTCCCGATCGGATCGGTGATGGCCTCCCTGACGTCATGCCCGGCTGGGCGGCGCCGGAGTTCGAATGACCGCCGTCACCGGGTCATGATCGCCACGTCCTCGGTGGACGGAGCGAGCGGGCGGACGCGCAGCCGGCGCAGGCGGCCGTTATAGATGGCCAGGGTGCCCCGGAACAGCGACGCGGTCACGACGTCCGGGCCGACAGCGTCGAGATCGAAGGATCCGTACGGCGCCGGCGCGCGGCGCACCACCCGGCCCGTCGCCACGGAGACCTGTTCGATCTGGCTGCCGTAGCCACTGGTGATGTAGGCGAACCCCCCGTCGAACGCCACGTGCTGCGGCGGCGGGCCCGCCGGCACGCGAAACAGCAGCCGGTGGTCGCGGCTGCTGAACACGCCGACGTCGGACGTGTCGGCGGAGGTGATCCACACCTGGCGACCGTCGGGCGTGAACAGCAGGTCGTGGGCGAGGAACCCCGGCGCGAAGCGCCCGACCACGTGCGGGTGACCGACATCCATCACCGGGCTCGACGGCGCCGGCGGCGTGGCGACGATCGTGCTGAGGATGACGATCGACGCGGCCGATTGGCCGAGCGCGATCCAGATCTGTCGCCGATCCGGGCTGAACGCCAGGTGGTGGGCACCACTGCCGACACGGACCCGGGACACGATCCGGTCGTCGGAGAGTCCGATCGTGGTGACGTCACCGGCGGCGTCGTCGGTCACGTAGGCATAGTCGCCGTCGGGGGCGATCGCCGGGATGTGCGGCGACGAGAACCCCCGCAGGCGCCGGATGAGATGCAGCGATCGCGGGTTGAGGATCGAGACCGTTCCCCCGCGCGCGCTCACCGCGATCAGCGACCCACCGGTCGCGGCGACATATTCGGGATCGCCGGGCACCGCCGTCTGCCCCACCACCCGGCCACTGGGCAGTTCGACCTCGAGGATCCGATCCTCGGTCTGGGCGGTGACGAACGCGCGGCGCGGCGGTGGCGGCGACGAGGGTGGCGAGCCGGCGCCCGGCGCCCGAGCGGCGATCGCCTCGCTCGGTGCCGAGGTGCGGGCGACCGGCGCGCCCCGGGCGCGCCGCTCACGCCGAGGGTCATGCCGGCCGGTCGCTCCACACCCGCTGACGGCCAGGATCAACAGGGCCGCCAGCGCGCTCTGCGGCCGCCTCGTCCAGGTGTGGAGCGCAGACGAGCGCATGCGTGATGTGTACGAGCGCCGCGGTCGGGCAGGTCCATCGGTTCGCGTGACCGCCGGCACGCCGGCGGCGGGGTCCGGTCAGCGCGGCGTGAACTCGTGCTCCTCCCAGTCACCCAGGGGCCGGTATCCGACCTCGGCGTAGATCTTGTTGGACGTCGGGTTGGCGAGATCGGTGAACAGCGCGCACCACCGGGCGCCGGCCGTGAGCGCCCAGCGGCTGACGGCGGCGACGCTCGCGCCCGCGTAGCCGCGGCGACGATGCTCGGGCGGCGTGTACACCGGCCCGAGCCGCACAACGCCGGCCACCGCCGGATTGACGGCCACCATCGCCACCGGGACGCCCGCGGGGTCGTGCCACAGCCACAGCCGACGACTCCGCACCCGGTCCTCGACCACGGCAACGGCGTCGCTCCCGGCACGGGCCATGCCGGCCTCGTCCGCGAACGCCCGCCACCACGTGACCATCAGATCGAGCTGATCCGCGGTGGCCAGTCGCAGGTCGCCCGCCGGTGGCCGGGGCGGGTCGGTGACGACCCGGAGCGCGTAGAACGCCATGCGCGTGCGCCGCCGGGTGCTGCCGCCGGTGGCGCGGGTCCAGGCATCGGCGAGCGCGGTCGCGGTGACGGCCGGCGCATTGACGCCGTTGAGCGCCGGATCGATCCCCAGCCAGGTCGTTACCAGCGCGTCGACGGCGCCGGCGTCCAGCTGGCTGCAGAGCATCGGCCAGGGCGGGGTCCGCAGCGCGACGGCGGTGACATCGCCGCCGGCGTCGACGCCTCGCACGAGCACGGGAGCGGCCGCGGGCGGGTTGCCGTCCAGCAATCCCAACAGGATGGTGGCGAGGATGTTGCACTCGATGCGGGCGTCGAGAAATGGGCCGACGATCTCGGAGAAGCGCCGCGGGTCGGGCTCGGTGACGAACTGCATTGCGCAGATGATCGCGCGATGACGGATGCGATCGAGGAGATCGCTGCCGGTCGTTCGCGCTGGCGCTCCAACGACGAGCTGCGCGGCAGCACGCCGCGCGACGCCGTGGCGGCGGGCGGCGTTGCCGAGCTCTCCCCCGGCTGCGGTCAAGCTCCGTTCAGCGCGCGACGATGACGACCAGCTCGCCGCGCATCCGCGCCGGTAGCCGGAACGTGAACGTGGCCCTGAGCGTCGTCCGGCGCGTGCAGGCCCGTGAGCCGCCGGCGGCCGAGCAGACCCAGGCATGCAGCGCCCCGCGGACGCCGCGAACCCGGCTCACGACGACGCGCCGCTTCGCCGGCAGGCTCGGGGCGGCGGGCCGACTGATGGCCTCGCGCGCCGCGGGCAGCTGACTCGCATCGGCCACCGCCAGCCGGACGCCGCGCGACGTGCGCAGGACGCGCGTGCCGACGGTGAGCACGCCGGACGCCGACGACGGGGTGCGTGCCGCCGACGCCGTGGCGGCGGAGCCGGCGGTCACGGCGGTCACCGGCCCGACGGCGGCGGAGCTGGCGCTGGCGCTCCCGGCGGCGCTCCGCGCCGTGACGATGACCTCGATCCGGTGGCCGACGTCGGCGGCGGCGAGCGGGTAGCTGGCCGCGGTCGCCCCGAGGATGGGCCTCCACGTCCGCCCACGGGTGGTCGAACGCCGCCATTGATACGAGTCCGTCCCCGCCGGACTCCATGCCCCGCCGGTCGTCCGGAGCACGTGGCCCTCACGAGTGGCGCCGTCGATCGCCGGCGGGCTGGTGGCGATCGGCGTCGCCGCCCGCCCCGGTCCCACGGCGGCCGACGTGGCGCCGGTCGTGTCGACCGGCGCGGAGGCGGGCGTCGTCAACGTGTAGTCATAGCCGTAGCTGGTGCCGTCGGCGTTCTCGGCGATGAGCCGGTAGTGATAGACGGTTCCGGGGGCGAGGCCGCCGAGCGCCGCGGTCGCCGTGACCGGCGCCGCGCCCGCACCGATGTCCGCCGCCGGCGTCTGCTGTCCGTAGGCGGCGGTCGTGCCGTACTGCCACGCGGAGGACGTCGGCAGGCCGTTGGGGTACACGCCGCCGGCGAGCGTCGCCGCGGTCGCCGACACGCTCTGGGTGTACGTGTTGCCGGCGCCGCTGCCGACACTCGGTCCGCCGATCCCCGGGCCGCCGGGGGTCACAGCGCCGGAGATCGATCCGGCGCCGGTCGGTCCGTCGTATCCGATGCCGGCGTTGCAGATCTCCGCGATCGACGCGGCACAGGCGCCGTTGCTACCGATGGTGGGGTCGTTGAGCAGCGCGCTGTCGGCATATGCCCACTGCGGTGTCGTTCCGTTCACCCCGGTGATCGCGTCATAGGCGGCGATCAGCGGCGTCGCCAGGCTCGTGCCGCCCGCCAGCAGCCAGCCGCCGTTGGCGGAGTCATAGACGGTGAGGCCGGTCGAGGGATCGGCGTCGGCGGAGACGTCGGCGTAGGAGCGGCCGGTGCAGCCGGCATCGGTCTGGTAGGCGGGCTTGGCCTCGGACAGGTCGCAGCCCGATCCGCCGCCCCAGCCGCCGCTGAGCGACCACGCCGACTCGCTGAAGCCGCGGGCGGCGGGAGCCGCCGAGCTCGCCGGGGTGAGCGTGGTGCCGCCGGCGGCGGTCACCCCCGGAAACGCCGCCGGATAGGCGTCCCAGCCGGGGCCGACGTACCCGCCGTCCCCGGTGGCGGCGACCACGGCGACGCCCGGGAACGTATACGTGCCCGAGATCGGCCCCGTCGATGCCCCCGACCAGCTGTTGGAGATCTCGGTGGCGCCGAGCGAGGCGGCGGTGATCTCGGCCTGATCCATGTCGTGCAGGCTCGCGGTCGAGGCCTCCACGAGCAGGATGTGACAGTTGGGGCACACCGACGAGACGGCGTCGAGATCGAGTGAGATCTCCGTCTCCCAGCCCGAGTCGGGCGATGGCAGCGGCGTTGGCGACCCGTGCTCGTTGACCTTGCGCAGGCAGCCGGTGGCGCTGGTGCAGGGCGGCAGCCCGTAGGTAGCGCGAAAGGTGGCGAGGTCCGCCTCGGCGTTGGCGTCATCATAGGCGTCGACGATCGCCACCGTCTGCGACGAGCCGGCGGTCTGGGCCAGGTACGCGAGGTCGTAGGCCTGCTGCAGGTACGCCGGGGTCCCCGCCCCGGGCGGGGAGCCGCCGGCCGCCGCCGCCGGCACGATGCCGCGGGCGACGTGCGGGAGCACCTGGGTGAAGGATCGTCGGGCACTCACCCGCGGCCGGACGAGGCGACGGCTGCCGCGCAGGACCAGCGCCTGAGCCGCGCATCGCGCTGCGCCGACCGCCACCGCCGGGCAGAGGGCCGCCGCCGACACCTGTGACGGGTGCAGGCCGGTTATCTGAGCGAGCGCACCGAGCTGGGCCCGCGGCGTCGGGGCGGTTGCCCGCAGTCCGGCCGTGCCGTTGACACGCGGCCCGATCGTGCCGTTGACACTCGGCCCGGCCGTGGCGTGGCCATCATGCCCACGGTGGGGGTGACCACTCCAGGGAGCGGCGTGGGCCGGCGCGGCCGCCAATGCCCACGCCAGTACGAAGCTGAGTACGGCAAGGCAGAGCTGGCGCCGGCGCCGTCGGTCCGTGACGGTTGCCATCGCATGATGTGAATTGGCAGCCGGACGGCTTCTCTGTAGTCGACCGTGGCGGGGCTGGACTGGTGTCGTACCCCAGCGGGCGCGGGGGTGTCACGTCGTTGACAGGCGCCGGTCAGCGCCCGCTCCGAGGCCGAAGATGAGCTGGGGCACGACGAGTGCCAGGAGCACGATGAGGGCCGGCGCCCACGAGTGGGTCAGCCCGTGCAGCGCGCCGACCGCCAGCGGCGCGAGCGCCGCCAGCACGTAGCCGACGGATTGCGACAGCGTCGAGAGGCCCTCGGTGGTGGCGACGCTTCCGCCGCGCAGGACAATGAGCATCAGCGCCAGCGGAAACGAAGCGTTCTGCCCAAGTCCGAGCAGTACCGTCCACAGGTACGGCGCCGTCATCGGCGCCAGCAGGATGCCGAGCAGGCCGGCCGCGGTGAGCGCGCAGCTGGCGATCACGAGCGGGCGCTGGTCCCGTCTCCGATTCGCCAGGCCGGGGACCGTCACCGCCGTGATCAGGCCCACCACCATCGTCAGGCTGAGCAGCAGCCCGGCGTGGGCCTCGCTCGCGCCGTGGCTGCGGAAGATGCTCGGCAGCCAGGTGAGCGTCGCGTAGAAGCCGCCGGACTGCAGCGCGAAGAACAGGGTGACCTGCCACGCGAGGGGCGTGCGCAGGAGGGCTCGCGCCGGGTGCGACGGCGCAACCGCCTCCGGCCGCGCGGGCTGGGCGGGTGCGACCGCCCGCCTGGCGTCGCGGCGCAGGAGTGCCGGCGCCCAGGCGACCACCGCCACCGCGACGGGGATCGCCCACACCGCCAGGCCCGGCCGCCAGCCGCCACCGAGGGCATCGGCCGCGGGCACCGTCACCCCCGCCGCCAGAGCCGCGAACGCGATCAACGATGTCGAGTACAGCGCCATCGCCGTGCCGGTGCGCTCGGCGAAGTCGCGGCGCACGAGGACCGGCACCAGCACGTTGCCGGTGGCGATGGCGGCGCCGGCGATCCCAGTCCCGAGAAACAGGAAGCCGACGCCGGGGACGAGGCGCAGGACCATGCCAGCGAGCAGCGCGCACATCGCGCCGGCGATCGCGGCACGAACCCCGAAGCGCCGGGCCAGCACCGGGGCCAGGGGCGCCAGCAGCCCGAAGCACAGGACCGGCAGCGTCGCCAGCGCTCCGGCCCACCCGGACGACAGCCCGGTGCTCGACTCGATGCGGTCCAGCACGGGTCCGATGCTGGCGGCGGCCGGACGAAGGTTGATCGCGATCAGGACGACTCCGCCGGCGAGCAGCGCCGGCGACATCGGCGCCCGCACCGACGCTGACTTAGATGGCATAGGTGACGAAACCGCCGGCATCGAGCTCCGCGCGCCGGGTCATGCCGACCGCCAGCGCGAGCCCGATTGCTGCGGCGTTGTCCGGCCTCGTCCGCGCCACCACCGTTCTGGCCGAGTCGTGTTCCCGGGCGGCGCTGATCGCGGCACGCGCGGCCTCCGACGCCAGCCCCTGCCCCTGCACCTCGGGCGCGAAGCGGTAGTAGAGATTCCAGCACTCGCGATCGCCGAGCGTGACCAGGCGCACGCCGGCGACGCCGACGATCCGTCCCTCGTACTCCGCGGCCCAGTAGCCGACCCCGCTGCGCTCCCAGTCCGCGATGAACCCGCCGATGATGTCGGCGGCCTGCTCGGCCGTCGGCGCGCCGCCTGGCCGGTGGGCGTTGACCCGCGGGTCCGTGCTGAGCGCGACGAGCGCGTCGAGATCCGCGTCCTCGATACGCCGGAGCCGCAGCCGTTCGGTGCGACGGTCCGCGAGCGGGTCGGTCATCGCGGCGGCGCGAAGGACGAGTGCGCCGGCTCCACGGTCAGCCGGTCGAGGAGCTCGGACTCGGGGATATCGGCGGTCGCGGCCATGCATCCGGCAAAGCTAGTGGACCGTTCGCGACGCCGCCGGCGCTGCACGCGCCGTCCTCCGTCGCACTCGGGGGCGCGGCCCAGCCGCGGCGTCCGCTATGTTGGCCGCCGTTGAGCGCCCGTCACGGGCGGAGAGAGGAGCTTCACATGAGAAGGATCACGGCCACGCTTGCCGTGCTCGTCGCGACGGCTGTAGGGGCATCCGTCGCGCAGGCAGACGTCTCGATGCGGGACTACGCGCAGATCGCGCGCAACATCATCCCGTCGGGCGAGCCCGGGGGCGTGCCGGCTCCGGCCGGCGCCACGACACAGGCCCAGATGTACAACGCGCTCACGCCGCTGTTCGATCACGTGACCAACGCGGACCTGTTCACCGATTTCAAGTCCGAGAGCTTCGGCGTGTCCACCGACGGTCCCAGCACCGTCGAACCCGTCCCCTATGCCGGGGTGACGATCGTCCGCGACCGCTACGACGTGCCCCACGTGACCGCGACCACGCATGACGGCGGGGTGTGGGCGGCCGGCTGGATCGCGGCCCAGGATCGTCTGCTGCTGCTCGAGCAGGCCCGGTACGACTCGCTGGTGGCGGCGATCGACGCTCCCGGACTGTCGGCGATCGGGCTGGTGGACAGCCTCCAGCAATTCCATCCGAGCGCCGAGACCGAGCGCGTCGTGTCCCGCCAGACCCAGGTCCTGCTTCACGCCGGCGCCGAGGGCCGCGACGTGCTGCACGACATCGACGTCTACCTCAGCGGGATCAACGCCTATCTGGCCCAGAACGACCCCTCGACGCCGCGGTTCACCCGAACGGACATCTACGCGTTCAACGCGCTCAAGGACCAGTTCTTCGGGGAGGGCGGCGGCAACCAGGCCCAGAACTCCGAGCTGCTCGCCGGTCTGGAGCGACGCCTCGGGCGCGACAAGGGCTTCAGCGTGTTCAACGACCTGCGCCAGAACCTCAACGCCGGCAGCCCGACGACGGTGGATGGCACGTTCAACTATGACCGCGATCCGACCACCCCGGGCGCGCCCGGAAGCGTGCTGCTCAGCCCGGGCAGCTTCCACGCCACTCCGGCGCTCCCGGCGGCCCAGTCGACCCGATTCGGCCGGCTCGAGCCTCGCCCCCACGCCTCCAACGAGCTGATGGTCGAGGCCAAGTACTCCACCACCGGTCACCCGCTGCTCGTCGGCGGGCCGCAGGTGGGCTACTTCTATCCCGGGCTGACGTTCGAGATCGACATGCACGCACCCGGGCTGGACTGGCGAGGCGCCACGTCGGCCCCGTTCCCCGGCTACCTGCTGATCGGGCGCGGCGCGGACTTCGCCACCACGCTCACCTCGGCCAGCGCCGATCTGATCGATCAGTACGCCGAGACCCTCTGTCGCGGCAGCCGCACCAAGTACCGCTACAAGGGGCGATGCCGGTCGATGCAGATGTTCGACGCCGGCACGCTCAACGGGCACGAGGTGCAGTTCGAGACGACCGTGCACGGGCCGGTGATCGGCTACGGTCGCGTCCACGGCCGGCTGGTGGCGATCTCCAGCAAGCGCTCGAGCTCCGGCAAGGATGTGCTCGACCTGCTGTTCAACCGCCGCCTGTCTGACGGTCAGGTGGACAGCCCGCAGTCATTCATCAAGGCGGCGTCGCTGACGCCGCAGACGTTCAACTCGTTCTACATCGACAACAAGCACGTCGCCGAGATCACCACCGGCCTGCTGCCGCTGCGGCCCAAGGGCACCGATCCCAGCCTGCCGACGGTCGGGACCGGCGGATACGAGTGGCACGGCTACCTGCCGGCCCGCGATCACCCCCAGGGCATCGACCCGCTGCACACGCCGGTCAAGGGCACGATGGTCAACTGGAACAACGTCTCGGCCCATGGGTTCGGCGCCGCCCCCGACGCGTTCGGCGCGAACGGGTCCGCCGCCCGCGTCAACCTGCTCAACGACAACCTGGCGCAGCAGCGTCGGCACGGCAAGTGGACGATGGCGGCGGTGGTCTCGGCGATGAACGAGACCGCCTCCCAGGATGTGCTGGCGATCGACACCGTGCCGCTGCTGGCCCGGCTGCTGCACGGCACCCGCGCCCCCAACGGGCAGGCGGCGCGGATGCTCGCGCTGCTGGTCGCCTGGAACCGACACGGCGGCAGCCTGCTGGACCGAACCGGCGACGGGGAGGTCACCGATCCCGGCGCGGCGATCATCGGGGCGGCGTGGCCGAAGATCGCCGCCGCGTTCATGCGCCCGGTGCTCGGCCCGCAGCTGGGGGAGCTGAACTCGCTGTTCGGCGTGTTCGACGCGCCTCCCGGCGGCCAGTTCAACGGCTGGTATCAGTACTTCGAACGCGACATCATGAAGCTGCTGAAGATGAGACAGCCGCAGCCGTTCACCAACGACTACTGCGGCGCCGGCAACCTGCGCCGCTGCCGGCAGTCCGTGTGGGCAGCGATCGCGACCGCCGGCCGTGAGCTGAGCCGGCAGCAGCACACGTCGCAGCCGTCCCGCTGGCGCACGAGCGCGACGGCACTGGACATCAAGTTCACGCCGATCAACCTGCTCACGATGAGCTACACCAACCGGCCCAGC
>DATCFW010000098.1:0-6662 GCA_036509295.1 Solirubrobacteraceae bacterium
AGATGCAGAGCACCGGGGTGGTGAGCGGCGCCAATGCCTACCGCACCCCCTACATCCCCTCGGTCGACACCAACGGCCTGACCGTCCAAGCGGCATCCCTCGACATCCTCCCAGTGGTCGCCACCACCGTCGCCCAAGGCCGCTACCTCAACGCTGCCACCGCCCAAGAACCCGTCGCCGTGCTCGGCGCCGCCGCCGCCCAGCTACTCGGGATCGGCCGCATCTACTCCGGCGAGCGGATCTGGGTCGGCGGCCAATGGTTCTACGTCGCCGGCATCCTCAAACCCGCCGTGCTGGCCCCTGCTATCGACTCCTCCGTCCTGATCGGCTACTCCACGGCAGAGAAATACCTCGGCTTTGACGGCCACCCCTCCACCGTCTACCTCCGCGCCCAAAACGACCGGGTAAACGCGGTCGACAACCTCCTGGCCGCCACCGCCGACCCGGAGAACCCCAGCGGGGTCAGTGTCAGCCAACCCTCCTCGGCGCTGGTCGCCCAAGCCGACGCCAAAAGCGCCCTCAATGGCCTGTTCCTCGGCCTCGGCGCCGTCGCCCTCCTCGTCGGCGCGGTCGGCGTCGCCAACATCATGATCATCTCCGTCCTCGAACGCCGCTCCGAGATTGGGCTGCGCCGCGCCCTCGGCGCCACCAAAGGCCACATCCGCACCCAGTTCCTCTCCGAAGCCGTCCTGCTCGGACTCCTCGGCGGCGCCGTCGGCGTCGCCCTCGGCGCCGCCGCCACCGCCGTCTACGCCCACGCCAAACACTGGGCCACCATCATCCCCACCGAAGCCTGGGCCGGCGGCAACGCCGCGTCCCTCATCATCGGCGCCGTCGCCGGGCTCATCCCCGCCCTACGCGCCGCACGCCTCTCACCCACCCAAGCCCTGTGGTCCGTCTAGCCCACCGACCCGACGCACCCGATCGAGCCCGCCCAAGAGAAGAGACGAGCTCTGCGGCTCGCCGCCGGCGGTGGAGGCGTCGCCGACGGCCGCCGTCGCTCGTCCTGCTCATCCATCCCGGCCGCGGCCCCTCGGTGTGCAGCGTGGCCGCGGGACATCTTCGCGTGATCGGCGAGAATCCGGCCATGACTGGCTCTTGTTCCGCTCTGCGGGAGACCGGCTTCGTCTGGATGCAGTCAGCGTTCGCCGCTCCTGCCGAGGCGTTCGCCACGTCGCAGGCGCTCATTGAGGAGTGCAGCGCGTCGAACGGCCAGGACGCGCTGAGCGTGATCGGCAACTTCATCCTCCCGCCTCCCGATGGCGCGGTGAGCCGCAGCTTCCAGACACTGCACTTCGACTTCGGCCTGCCCGTGCGCCCGCTGCGCGGTCAGGATGTGGCGCGGTATACAGCGCTGTCGGTCCCGCAGTCTGCGGTCGGGGTCACGGCGGTCACGCGGCTGGTGCCGCTGCCGGCTCTCCTTGGCCAGCGCCGTTGGTCGGACCGGGCGACGCTCGTGCGCAACCTTCAGGCGTACGGCGAGTCGTACGGGGCGTGGGATGACGCGGACGGCTATTCCGAGGGCGGCGATCGCGCGGCGGATGTCGGCGGCGACCTCGGCAGCGCCGACGCAGACTGGGCATCATCCTCGTGCTGGCCGTCGGCGCGGGGGCGTACGTGCTGGGTCGGACGGCGACCTCGCCTCAGCTGTCCGCGTCGCTGTTGGCACGCCCGCTGCATTTCCGGCGGTGGCACCGGGGGCGCGGTGCCCGGTGTCGAGGGGCTCGACAATGGACAACGCCTATGTCACCGGGGCCGCGCTGGGTAGTGGTCCAGTCCGGGTGCTCCTCGCCGACCGGGGAGACGTCCTCCGCGGCCGCGTTGATCTCGGCGCCAGCGCGACGCCGGGTTGGTCTGCCATGCAGACGCTCTGGATCGCGATGCCCGGATACACCGGTCCGTTCGTCGTTCGCGCAGCGCGTCTGGGAGCGCGCGCTCCGATCGAGGTGAAACCCAGCCAGACCGGGCTGAGTCCGGGGTCGGCCCGCTCTTTGTCGCCGCAGGGGCCACCGCAAACTCACAAGGCGGCTACCGGACGGTCCCCGGCAGCACCTCTGGGTGAAGTCCCCTGGCTGTTACGCCTGGCAGATCGATGGCCGAGGATTCAGTGAGATCCTCGTCGCGGACGCGACGACGTCGACGGCCTAGCCGACCCGTCCGCTGGCCACCGCGCCCACCCGCATAGCCGCCGCTCGGCAAGCCTTGGGGAAGTGGGATGGCTCGCCGCCGGTGCCGATCGGTGGCAGCGGACCCGAGAACCGTACGGTGGTGGATCGGTGATCGAACGACGGGTCGCGGGACAGGATCTGCGGCTCCGGGGCATGCGCGGTCTAGCGGCGAACCGTGAATGTGGCTGTGCCGAAGAGGCGGACTGGGCGTTTGAAGCTGCCGCCGCGTCCGAGGTCCATCACGGTGGCGCTGACGTGATAGGTGCCCGGGCACCAGGTCTGACCCGCGACGGCGTCAAGCGCAGCAGCACGGCACTTCTGCCGGCCCGCCCGTCATCAAGGCTTGCTTGAGCCGGACGCGGTGAAAGTCGCACATCCGGCTCTGAGGAGGGTCGAGCGCAGCAATGCGCTCGACCTATCCGACCGATGGGGCCGTAGGGTTGCTAGGGGCTGAGCTGTCGGATGAGGTCGATGAGCTCGTCTGGGTCATAGCCGTATCGGCGTCCGAACTGCACGAACTCTTTGGCTTTGGCGAGCACGGCACCGCGCTGGGCGATGCCGGCGACGTGGACGCCTCGACCGCGGCGGAACTCCAGGAGCCCTTCGTCTCGCAGCAGCCGTAGCGCTCGTAGCACCGTGTCGGTGTTGACCTGCAGCACGGCAGCGAGGTCGCGTGCGGGTGGTAGCCGCTCTCCGAGGGCTGCCTCGCCCTCAGCGATCGCGCGGTCCTGGACACCATCGCGTTGGGCGGTCATCAATGTCCAGCTCGCCAAGCCGATCGCGACAAACGGCGACCGGCGATTTCAGCCGGCCGCGGTCAGCTTCGCAGTAGGGCGCATCTGGCATCGGACGGGCTCGGCTACGTTGCCGAGATCAACCCGAGCACGGCCCGACTGGAACGGATTGTGTTCACCTCTAGTGAAGCCACGAGTTCGACCACTGCGGTCGGTCTGACGTGGGTCGCAGACGAGCTTGACGGCGTCGGGACGTTTGCAGCCGGCAGCAACCATGTTGCGATCCACCTCATCTCATGGGCCGGCCAGCCACTCGACGTCGGGACCGTTGTGCAGGGAGCAGGACTGATCTGGTCGCCGGCGGTTTAGTGTTGAACGAGCGTCCCTGACGTATCCGGGTATCCACCGACGGTCGACCTGCCCGAAGCCGAGCGGACGCGGCTGTGGTCTGGTCTATCGGGGGCGGAGCATGTCGATGAGCAGGTCTAGGTGTCGGTGCCAGTCGAAGCCCGAGGCGGGGTGGGTCATCGTTGCCGATAGGCCGCACATGAGCATTCCGATGTCGGTCGCGGTCGCGTCGGCGCGGATGGTGCCGGCGCGCCGGGCGCGGTCGATCAGCCGCGACGTGAGTTCCAGCAGCTCGTTCTGCTCGGCTGCGGCTTGGGTCCAGATGTGCTCGCCGGCGCCCGCGAGCACCTGTTGGGTGCCGGCGTCGCGGGCGAGCGCTTCGGCGTTGGAGCGCATCAGGTCGGCCAACACCTCAAACGGCTCGCCGTCGCGCTCCAGGGCGTCTCGCGCTTCGGCCGCGAAACGCTTGAACTTCTCGCGGACCAGCTCGACCTGCAGCGCCTCTTTGGTCGGGTAGTGCCGGTACACGGTGCCGACGCCCACTCCCGCCCGGCGGGCGACGTCATCCATCTGCGCTTCGCTGCCGCATTCAGCGAACACCGCCCGCGCGCCGGTGAGAATCCTCTCCCGGTTGCGGCGGGCATCTGAGCGCAGCGGGCGCTCGCTCTGGTTCGGCGAGGTGGTCACGATGTTTTCACACGGATCCTTGACAAGCGGAATCAAGGTTCACTATAGTCGGCGATGCAAACGGAACCGGAGGTCAGCTTCCATGTCATCGCTCAACTACACCGATCGCACCGCCCTGTCCACGCCGCGGGCGAAGAATCTTGCCCTGTTGTTGCTCGCGATGACCCAGTTTGTGATCGTGATCGACGCATCGATCGTCAACGTCGCGCTGCCGTCGATCGGCGCTCACCTGCACTTCTCCCGCGACGATCTCACCTGGGTGGTGAACTCCTACACGCTGACCTTCGGCGGCTTTTTGCTGCTCGGCGGGCGCATGGCCGATCTGCTCGGGCGTCGCCGCATGTTCATGCTCGGCCTCGTCGTCTTCTCGCTCGCGTCGCTGGGCGGTGGCCTCGCGCAATCCGAGAGCTGGCTCATCGCCGCTCGCGTGATCCAGGGCCTCGGCGCCGCGATCGTCTCACCGGCGGCGCTGTCGATCATCACCACCACGTTCGCCGACGGTGCGGAGCGCAACCGCGCGCTGGGCATCTGGGGCGCGGTCGCCGGCGCCGGCGGCGCCGCCGGCGTTCTCCTCGGCGGCATCCTCACCAGCGGGCTCAGCTGGCGGTGGGTGCTGTTCGTCAACGTCCCGATCGGACTGATCGCCGCGGCATTGGCCCCGCGCACCCTGATCGAGAGCCGCCGCGAGAACGCCGGGAGTAGCTTTGACATCCCCGGCGCCGTGACCGTCACCGCCGGCCTGGCGCTGCTCGTCTACGCCGTCGTCGACGCGGTCAACGTCGGCTGGGGATCGACCCGAACGATCGCCTGCCTGGCCGTCGCCGTGCTCCTGCTGGTCGCGTTCGTGGTAATCGAACTGCGCGAGAACGACCCCCTGATGCCGTTCTCGATCTTCCGTCTGCGCACGCTCCGGGGCGCGAACATCGTCGGCCTGCTGATCGGCATGTCGCTGTTCTCGATGTTCTTCTTCATCTCGCTCTACCTCCAGGACGTCATGGGCTACACGCCGATCAAGACCGGTATCGCCTACCTGCCACTGGCGGTGGGGATCATCATCTCGGCCGGCATCGCGTCCCAGCTTGTGACCCGGCTGGGCTTCAAGATCCCGCTGATCATCGGGATGATCCTGATCGCCGCGGGCCTGTTCTGGTTCGCCCAGGTGCCCGCACCCTACGGCTCCTACCTCTCCGACATCCTCGGCCCGTCGCTCCTGGCCGCCGTCGGCCTCGGCTTCGCCTTCGTGCCCGTAACGATCGCCGCCGTGACCGGAACCGCACCCCACGAGGCGGGCCTGGCCTCCGGTCTCATCAACACCACCCAGCAAATCGGTGGTGCGCTCGGGCTCGCGATCCTCGCTACCGTCGCCAACAGCCGCACCCAGGACATCCTCAACGCTGGCGTCCACAACACCGCCATCGCGCTCACCAAGGGGTTCGACCGCGCCTTCCTGATCGGCGGCGGCTTCGCGGTCGTCGGAGCGATCCTGACGATGCTCCTCATCTCCTCAAATGACAGTCGCGAGCACGCGCACGCAGCCTCCAGCATCGACGCCGCCGGCGCGCAACCTGCGACGGGCTGAGTCTCTCCCCACGCCCAACGCCCAAGGCAATCGGCGCAGCGTGCTCGTCGTCCGTGACGGCGAGCATCTGTCACCGAGGATCTCCGCCGCGGTCGCCGCCGTCCGTGAGATCAGTGCCCGGAGCTGGCCGGCGGCGAGCTGATCTCGGCGGCGCGGATCTCCGCCGGCAGCTCCTGCGCCGACAGGATCTCCGCGCTTACCTCGCCCAACGCCACCTCCCCGGCTCGTCCGCGAAGCACGACGCGGTCGCCGTCGGCCAGGAACGTCCGCGGCTGACCGGAGATCGACAGCGGCCGCTCGCCGTTGCGCGTCAGCTCGATCAGGCTCCCCTCACTGCCGGGGCGCTCCCCGGAGATCGTGCCCGAGGCGAACAGGTCGCCGGGCCGGATCACCGCGCCGTTGCAGGCCGCGTGAGTCAGCAGCTGGGTGGCGGTCCAATACAGCCCCGAGGCGTTCGTCTCCGAGACGACCTCGCCGTTGAGCTCGACCTGGAGATCGATGGCCAGCGACCACCGGGGGCCGGCACGCAGATAGGCCAGGGGCGGCGGGTCCTGCTCACGCGCGGGAACGCGGTACGGCTCCAACACGGCGAGTGCGACCACCCAGCCGGAGATCGATGTGGCGAACGACTTGCCCAGGAAGGGCCCCAGCGGCACGTACTCCCAGCGCTGGATGTCCCGCGCGCTCCAGTCGTTCATCAGCACGAACCCGAAGATCCTGTCCGCGGCGCGCTCCATCCCCAGCGTCTCCCCCAGCCCGGTGGGTGGCCCGCCGGTGACGAACGCCAGCTCCAGCTCGATGTCCAGAGCCTGGGTAGGGCCGAAGACCGGCCCACCCTCCGCAGGCCGTTGCCCGTTCGGGCGTCGAATCGGCGTCCCGCTCACCACGACCGTCCCGGCGCGGCCGTGGTAGCCGATCGGCACGTGGCGCCAGTTGGGCAGTAGCGGCTCGGCGTCGGGGCGGAAGATCCGGCCGAGATTGCTCGCGTGCTCCAGCGAGGAGTAGAAGTCGACGTAGTCGCTGACCGTGAACGGCAGGCGCATGACGGCGCCGGCGAGGGGGATCCGCGCCGCGGGCGGGATGCCAGCGGCGACGCATCGCTGCACGCCTCGGCGCAGCTCGCGCCATCGATCGGGATCCGCGGCC
>DATCFW010000099.1:0-4332 GCA_036509295.1 Solirubrobacteraceae bacterium
CACTTGAGCGCCATCCCGGCGAGCATGGCCGCCTCGCTGGAGCCGGTGGTGGAGCAGCCGGTGGCGTGGTCGTGCTCCGGCGATCCCCACAGGTCGGCGAGGATGTTCACGCACCGGGACTCGATCTCCGCCGTCTGGGGATACTCGTCCTTATCGATCATGTTCTTGTCGGCGGTCTCGGCCATCAGCCGTGCGCCGAGTGTCGGCATCCACGTGGTCACGAACGTCGCCAGGTTCAGCCGCGCCTGCCCGTCAAGGAGCAGCTCGGACGTGAGCAGCTCATACGCCGCGTCGCCGCCGATGCCCGACGCGGCCAGCTGGTCGATCGGCATCTCGGCACCGTCGATCGCGTGCGTCGGGAGCGCGAGCCGGCGGTTGTGCTTACGGTTAGGATCGCGGGCGCTCAGCGGCATGCTGCGCTCGCGTTGATCGCCGGGGACATTCGGGCTCGCTCGGTCGTGGTCGTGGTCGTGGTCGTGGTCGTGGTCGTGGTCGTGGTCGTGGCCGGCGGTCGCTAGTCGTCGGCGATGATGACGTCCGAGGCCTTGACGACGGCGGTGACCGTGCCGCCCTCGGTCAGTCCCAGCTCCTCGACGGCTTCGACGGTGATCGAGGCGACCAAGCGCTGGCCGGCGACGTCGAGTACGACGTTGGCGATCGCCTCGCCGCGGCGGATCTCAGATACCGTCCCGGCCAGCTGGTTTCGCGCGCTCAGCTTCACGTTGATCCTTTCTGGTGAGGGGCCCCCCGGTCAGTATCGCGAATGCGGGGTGGCGAGGACCGGGCGCCTATGCGATGTTGTGCTGATGCACGCCAACCTCACCCTCGGCGAGGCGGCCACCGCGATCGGCGTCAGCGCCGATACGTTGCGCCGCTGGGATCGCGCCGGCAAGCTGACGACGCTCCGCGACGAGCGCAACCGCCGGATGGTCTCCGCCGCCGAGGTGCGCCGGCTCAGCCGCAAGCCCCAGCGCCACGCGACGGGGCAGACGTTGTCGGCGCGCAACCGGATGGCGGGGGTGGTCAGGTCGGTCGAGGTGGACGGGGTCATGGCGCTGGTGGAGATCGAAGCGGGCCCGTTCCTGATCACCGCGGCCGTCACCCGTGACTCGGTGGAGGAGCTCGCGCTCGCCCCCGGCGTCGAGGCCACGGCGACGGTCAAGGCGACGTCGGTGATGGTCGAGCGCACCTGAGCGTCCGGTGCCGCTCGCTGTTCGTGACCCCAGCTGACCTCCACGACTTCTTCGCCGCGTCCGCGGGGGTAGCCGGCGGCTGAGCGGCGGTCCTCAGAGCCGTTCTCAGGCCCACAGCACGTCGAGCCGGGCCGGCTTGCGAAACACCAGCCCGCTGACGGCGGCCTGCCCGGCAGGGTCCAGCCGCAGCCCGGGCAGCCCCGCCAGCAGCGCGCCGAGCGCCGCCTGGCCCTCCAGGCGCGCGAGGTGCACGCCGACGCACACGTGCGGGCCCTGGGCGAACGCCACGTGCCGGCGCAGGTTGGCTCGTCCGGGATCGAACGCGTCGGGATCGGAGAACACGGCCGGGTCCCGGTTGGCCGCCGAGATCGACAACCGGACGAGCTCCCCGCGAGCGATCTGGGCGCCCCCGAACGCGACGTCGGCGGTGGCGTAGCGGTCGATCACGGCGGCGGCCGGCTCGAGCCGCAGCGATTCGTCGATCGCCGCATCGAGCGCCGCCGGATCCCCGCGCACGGCGTCCAGCTGCTCCGGGCGCTGCAGCAGGTGCAGCGCCGCGTTGGCGATCATCCCCTCGGTGGTCTCGATCCCGCCGAACAGGAGCACGGCCGCATTGGAGCTGATCTGCTCCGCCGTTAGCGTCCCGCCGCGCGCCGCCGCCGAGAGCAGTGACGTGCTGCCGTCGTCGCGCTCGATCACCGCGCGCAGCCGGCCGCTCAATTCGTCGTAAGCGTGCCCGCCGGCCAGGGTGGCGCCGTGTCCGGCAGTGATCTCGGTCACCGAGGTGACGATCGCGTCGTACCAGGCGAGGACGTCGGGCACCTCGCCCGCGGCCAGCCCCAGCGCCTCAGTCACGATCAAGGCCGCCATCGGCCCGGCAAACCGCCGCCGCAGTTCCCCGCCGCCCGCCGGCGCCATCGCGTCCACCAGCCGCCGCGCGGTCACCGCCGCCGGCTCCGCGAAGCGCCCGGCCACCGACGCCGCTCGGAACGGGCCCACGAACGGGGCCCGGTGGCGGTCGTGCTCCGGACCATCCAGGCTGAGCATGCTCGGCCCGACCACCTGAGCGGTCGAGAACCGCGGATCGTCCACCGTAAACATCGTGGCGTTGCGCATCGCTGCGAGCACCAGGTCGTGCCGGGTCACCAGCCAGCCCTCCAGGCTCGGCAACCATGACACCGGCTCGGACCGTCGCAGCCGCGCCAGCGCCGGGTGGGGATCGTGCTCGAGCTCCTGGAGGGTGATGCCGGCGCCGAGTCGGAACTCCGACTTCGGCTGAGCGTCGCGCGTCTCCACGTCTGATCGGCGACCGTAGCATCAGCTGTCGACCCGCCGGCCCGGCGGCGGCTGGCAGCCGATGTCGATCAGGTGGCGGACGAACGCCATCCGGTCGCGGTCAGGTGCAAACGGGTCGATCCCGTCGCGCAGCAGCATCGCCACCCGTTCGATGTCGAACAGCAACGCGAGCTTGCCGGGTGGGTCGTCCCACTCGCCCGAGTCGTAGCGAGCGGTCCACGCCGCCAGCGCGGCGAGCGCCTCCACCTGCACCTCGTCCTCCCACCACTGCGAGCGGACCGCCAGCCGGTAGCGCTCGCGCAGCGTGCACACGTCGCCCCACAGCCGTTCGAACCACAGCCAGCGCTCCTTGGGCAGCAGTCCGCGCCACGTCAACGGCCAGCGTCCGCCCTCGGCCTCGTCCCAACCGTCGTCGTCCTGGGGGACGTCGTCGCGCCAGTCGTCGGGTCCATGCCAGTTCACGGTGCCGCCAGCCGCTTCAGATGTGAGTCCGGGAACGTCACGGGGCCGCCAGTCGCTTCAACCGCCGGTCGGCAAACCACATGCGCAGCCGCACCTCCGCCGGCGGGATCCGCCCGTACAACAACAGCGCATGGCCGGCCGGCAGCTGGCGTAGCGCCTCGGGTGCCACCAGCGGCCGGCGCCGCACCCCGCTCGATCGCGTCCCGCCTCCGCTCCCGGTCGTGCGCGTCACCTCCCGGGCCTCCTCCTCCCCGGCCAGGCTGGAGAAGTAGCGCAACGTGTCGAGGTCGGCCACGCCCGGCAGCAACATCCGAGCGCGGTGGCTGTTGATCACCGTCTCGGCCTGACGGCCGTACCGGCTGCGCGCCTGAGCCAGGTCGTGGAAGATCGAGACGAGCTGGATGTTGTGACTCGGAGCCGTCGATGCGACCTCGGCCAGGTTGGGCAGCGGCGCGACGTTGCCGGCCTCGTCGAGGCAGAGCAACAGCGGGAGCTCGAGCCGTCCACCGGCCAGCGTCGCGCGTTCGTAGGCTCGGTCAACGACCTCCGACAGCAGCGTCAGGAAGATCGGCCGCAGCAGCTTGGACGCCTTGGCGTCGCCGATCAGGTATAGGGTCGCCCGCTCGTCGAGCAGCGCGTCGGCGGTGATCTCAGATGAGCGCGCCGATCGCAGCACCCGCGCGAAACGGTACGCGCGCAGCACGCCCTGAGCGGTCGCCTCGATCGAGGTCCGGGTGCGGTCGGCCTGCGCCTCGAACGCCCGGAGCGCGTCGTAGGCCGCGTGGGCACCCTCGAGCTCGGCTTCGTCGCCCGCCGTGCCGGTCAGCTCCGAGATGGCCTGATCGAGCTCGCGCGCCCCCTGGCCGTACGTCCAGCGGACCACCGCGTCCATCCCGGCGCCGGTCCGCGCCGCGGCGTACAGGAGCGGGGCCAGTCGCTGCTCGGCGGCGATCGCCCAGAAGTCCCCGCCCTCGACGCCGCGCTGATCGAGCTCGCCGGCCGCGGCCAGGCGCCACGCTACCTCCAGGGCCCCGTCCCACGTCACCGCGTGGCCGAGCGGGGACCAGGTCTGCGCCGGCGTCCCCGACAGCTCGAACGGATCGAATACGAACACCGCGCCGAGCCGGCGCCGTCGGGCCTGGGTGCACGCCAGCAGGTCGGTCTTGATCGAGGAGGCGACCGCGGGCCCGTCCCACTCGAGCAGCGCCGGAACCGCCAGCCCCGCCGACTTGCCCGACTGGGGCGGCCCGAACGCCACCAGCGCGTGGCGCTCCTCAGCTTTCAGCAGCCGCCCGCGCGCGTGGCCCAGCGCCAATCGGCCCGCTCCGTGACCACCGTGCAGCGCCCGCAGCTCGGCGCCGCTCGCCCAGCGTGCTCCGGG
>DATCFW010000100.1:0-2511 GCA_036509295.1 Solirubrobacteraceae bacterium
CCCAACCAACCGTGCGGCGACGACAGTCGGGACGTTTGCCGGCGGACGGGGTGGCCGGACCGGCTGATTGCGGCGGCCGCCGGCACCCAAGCGGGGATGATCACCCGTCGGGAGCTCTTCGATCTGGGCGTGACGCCGGCGATGGTCGACAACGCCGTGGCTCGCGGCCGCCTCATCCCGGTCCATCGGGGCGTCTACGCGGTTGGTCACTCGTCGCTGCCGCCGCTAGCTCCGGTGATGGCTGCGGTTCTGGCGGTGGGGCAGGGCGCGCTGGTCAGCCATTGGTCGGCGGCGGCGCTCTGGGGACTGGCGCCGGCGGCGGATGGTGAGATCGACGTGACGGTGGTGGCCCGGGACGCCGGTCGGCGGCGCCGTGGCATTCGCGTCCACCGGACTGACGTCCTGGACCCGAGCGACGCCACCACGTATCACCACATTCCCGTCGTCTCGGCCGCTCGCGCTCTGCTGGACATCACGCCCGACCTCACTCCACCCAGGCTCGAGCGCACGTTCGACGCGGCGCTCAAGGAGGGGCGCCTCACCCGGCATGCCGTCGCCCAGACGGCGGCGCGCAACGCCCGCCGCTGCGGGGCGGGCCGCCTGGCGGCTCTGGCCCGCGCGGAGCTCCCCGTCACGCCGGACACTCGCTCACGGCCTGAGGAGGATTTCCTCAGGCTCGTCCGGGCCGGCGGGCTCCCCGACCCGGAGATGAACGCCGTCGTCTGCGGCTACGTCGTCGATGCGCTGTGGCGACGCCCGCGGCTGGTGGTCGAGATCGACGGCTACGCGTTCCACGGCACGAGGCGCTCGTTCGAGCGTGACCACGAACGCGACCAGGCACTGACCGAGGCCGGGTTTGCGGTCATGCGGTTCACCCGCGATCAGATCGTCACCCAGCCCGAGCGCGTGCTCGTCCTGCTCACCCGCCGTCTCGGCGAGCTGGAGGCTCAGTCGGGCCGGTCGAGCCGGATCGTGAGCTGATTCTCGGGATCGTCGGGCTGCGGCTGCGGCTGCGGCTCGGGCCGGGGCCGGGCCGGCGGTCGCGATCGTCCCAGCCGCGCGGTCGGCGGCTCGGCGAGGTCCAGCTCCTCGATCTCGCGGCGGTCGAGGCCGCGGGAGCGCCGCGACCGATCCGACTCGGGCGTCGGAGCGAGCGTCTGAGTCGGAGGCTCCTCGATCCCGGCCGTGCGGGACGGGGCGCGTGGTGCGTCGGACGGCTCGCCGGCCGGCGCCCCAACGCTGCGGGGGCGAACCCGCCGGCGGGTCGGTGGCTCCTTGGCGCCCGCCGCGGGCCGTGCCGCCGCGGGCCGTGCCGGCGTCGAGCGTGCCGGCGTCGAGGGTGCCGGCGCCGGATATGCCGGAGTCGGGTGCGCCGGCGTGCGCGCGGCCCACAGGTCATCGGTCTCAATCTCCGGGCGACGGCGATTGGCCCGCTCCCGTGAGACCGCCTCGCCCGGCAACGGCGGCTCGGGCTCGTGGGCGTGCCTGATCCGCGAGCCGGCGTAGGCGAGCCCGGCGGCTACCGCCAGCGCGACGAAGATGCCCCACTCGATCCCCCAGGTGGTCGCGAGCTGACCGTGGCCGGTCGTCCCCTCCTTGTCGAAGATCCGCCAGACGATCAGCGCACAGGTCCACAGCCCCGCCGCGGTGATCACGCCGCCGTCACCGCCGGGAACATGGAACGCGCCGCCTTCGGCGCGGATGAACAGCAGGACCAGCACGGCCGCGGCGACGAGCAGCACCGCCGCCTCGACGAACGAGAACGCCTGCCAGCCGCTCAGCCCCTCGCCGTAGGAGCGCAGGCTGTGGACTCCGGTGGCGATCACCGTTTCCTGATACCAGGGCAGAAACAGGGCCACGAACAGGCCGATGGCGGCACCGGCCGCCAGTCGCCGCTCGGACGGCAACCCGCGCCAGAACCGCACGACGCGGGTCGACCCGGATCCGAGCCGCTGGGCCGTGCCGGCGCCGCGACCAGACGCGCTCATACGCTCACGCCCGCTGTGACCGTGTGCGACCCGGCGAGGATCCAGGTGCGAGACACGGTTCGATTGTAAGCGGCGGTCCGGGCGCCGACTCGCTACAGGATCGGGATGTCCTGAACCTCGGACGGTCGCGCCCGGCGCGCCTCGGTGCGCTCGAGGTACCAGTCGATCAGCGCCCGGAGCGCCAGCAGGACCTCTCGCACCGCCTCGGCCAACCGCTGCTGGAGCTCCGGCGGGATCCGGTCGCGCACGGACGCGAGCACTCCGATGAGCAGGTCGGCTTCGGCTCCGAGCATCGACCCGGCGGCGCCCCCCCGGCCAGCCTCCGTCTCCGCTGCGCGCTGCTGCCAGCCGGCCGGCGGGGGGTGGCCGGCCATCCGGCCGGCAGCGTCGGCGAGCAGCCGCTCGGCGGCCGCCGAGGCGTGATCGAGCCGCTGCTCGAGGCGGCGCACGGCGTCCTCCATGGCCCCGGGCCGCCCCGCCGCGCCCGCGTCCGGCGGCCGCGCGTCCGGCTGCTCGGTGTCTG
>DATCFW010000101.1:0-12246 GCA_036509295.1 Solirubrobacteraceae bacterium
TCGACGCGGACCGCGGTCTGCTCCAGGCGGCCCGGCACGTAGGCGGGCAGCGTGTGCCAGATCTGCTCGTGGAGGCGATCCTTGAATCGGTAGGCGGGGCGGTTGCGGAAGATGCGCAGCGCGTTGTTGACCATCGCGGCGCCGTCTCCCAGCTCGCCCAGGTAGCTCGTCTCGACCAGGTAGAACGCCTCGCGCCAGGTCCGGCCGGTGAGCGCGCGCAGCCGCGGTCCGTCGGCCTCGGTCAGCACCTCGTCGGCGTCAAGGTAGATCAGCCAGTCTCCGGTGGCGGCCTCGAAGGAGACGTTGCGCGCATCCGAGAAGGAGCCGGTCCAGGCGTGCTCGATCACCCGCGCGCCGAACGAGCGCGCGATCTCGATGGTGGCGTCGTTCGATCCGGTGTCGACGACGACGATCTCGTCGACGAACGGCGCGGCGGCCGCGAGGCAGCGGGGGAGCATCTGCTCCTCGTCGCGGACGATCATGCACAGGCTCAGCGTCAGGCCGCGCGCCGGCTGGGCGCGCTTGGCGACGACGCGGGCACGGCTGGCCAGGGCGGGCGCGGCGGCGTGCAGCGGCCGGGCGCGGCGGCCGGCCTGCCGGCGGCGCTGCGCCAGCTGCACCAGGTTGCGCTCGGCCTCGGGGAGGCTCGGGTCCAGGCGGCGGGCGGACTTGAACAACACCTGGGCGGCGTCCAGGCTCCAGAGCTCATACAGGGCCACGCCGGCTAGGTTCAGGACGGTGGGCTCGGCCGGCTCCTGCTCGAGCATCTCGAGCGCACGATCGGCGACGGACACGAAGATGCGGGTGGCCTGCCCGGCGGTGACGAAACGGGTGCTGCGGATGCCGGCGTCCAGCAGAGCCAGTCGGGCCTCGAACCGGCGCGGCGGCTCGCTGTGGCCATCGGCCTGGTCAAACAGGCCGGCGTAGCCATCGACGTCACCCCGCTGGAGCGTCGTCTCGGCCTGCCGGGCGAGCGACGACGCCGTGATCGCCGAGGGATCCAGCGCGATCGCCGGTGTACTGGTCTTCAGGGTGGTGCCGGTCAGGCGTAGGGCCATGCGAGATCCTTGTCGAGGGAGCACCCTCTTCATCGGCACCGGCGGCGTGGAAGTTGAGCGGGCCGGGTGTGGCCGGGGCGGGCCGGGGTCCGCGGACCAGGGCGCGTCAGGCGCCGTGGCGGCGCGCGGCCTCGGCGTCGAGCCGGTAGGCCCAGGCGAGCACTTCGGCCACCGCCTTCCACAGCGCCTCGGGCACGGTGACGCCGAGATCGAGCATGGCCAACGCCTCGGCCAGCGCCGGATCGGAGCGCACCGGCACGCCCGCCTCGCGCGCGGCCGCGATGATCCTGTCGGCGACGTAGCCGCTCCCTGAGGCGGTGACCTGCGGAGCGCTGTCACCGGCCTGATAGCGCAGCGCGCTGGCGCGCCGCCGTGGCGGGGGCTCAGAGCTCACGAGCGCTCAGGCATAGATGTCCAGCGGCTCGCGGCGGGCTGACACCGTCACCGAGATCGCCCGGGCGAGCTCGCCGGCCAGTGACTGGCGCAGCTCATCACTGCCGGTCTGCGCGTCCGCGAGCGCCCGCGGAGAGACGGTGACGCCCAACCGCAGCGAGGTGGGGTCGAGCTCGAGGCGGAGATCGACCGGGCCCAGGGTGGGCGCGTCGTAGCGCAGGCTGAGGGTGTGGGAGTCCGGAGAGCCCGCGCTCGCGCCGCCTCCGTGGCGCTCGGTCACCTGGACGCTGCCGCCGCCGGGCAGCGGCAGCGCCACCGGCGCGGCGATGGGGATAGGAGGCGCGTTCGCGGCGGCGGCCGCCGGTTCCTGATGCTGGTCGGCGATGCCCAGCAGCACCCGGTCCGGGCTGACGTCGCGCACCACCAGCCGCAGATCGTCTCCGGTGCGGACGTCCTTGGGCAGCTCGGCCTCGAGCAGATAGCCGGCGATGCTGAGCGAGCCGCGGCCATTACCGTCGGCGACGACGACCCGCGCCATCATGGCCCGCCCCGGCACGATCTTGATCTCCGGGGTGAGCAGCGCGCGCAGGACGCGTGGATCGATGGCCATCGGCTGCATCGGCTCAAGAATGATGCAGCACGTGTCGATCATCCTCATACGATGGACCCGGGTCTCTACATCGCCGCGTCCGGCATGCTCGCCGAGCAGGTTCGCCAGAACGCGCTGTCCAACAACCTGTCCAACGCCTCCACGCCGGGCTATGAGCCCCAGGAGGCGCAGCAGTCGAGCTTCGGCGCGATCCTCATGTCCAACACCGCCAACGGTCAGCCGATCGGCGCGTTGAACACCGGCGTCAGCGCCAGCACCTACGTCACCCAGGCGGCGCCCCAGACGTTGCAGCAGACCGGTCAGCCGCTGGACTTCGGCATCGCCGGGGACGGATACTTCGGGGTCCGCACGGCAACCGGCGTCGCCTACACCCGCGACGGGCAGTTCCAGTCCAACGCCGCCGGCCAGCTGGCCGATGCCAACGGTGACGTCGTGCTGGGCCAGAACGGCCAGCCGGTCGCGGTGGGCGCCAAGGGCACCGTCAGCGCCTCAGCGCTCGGCGTGTTCAACGTCCCCAACGCCGCGGAGCAGGGCAACAACCTCGTCACCGGCCGGGCCACCGGCCGGGCCACCGGAACCGTCAAGCAGGGCGAACTGGACGGGTCGGGGGTGGACGCGATCTCGACGATGACGGACATGATCGCGTCCCTGCGCGCCTATCAGGCGGGCCAGAGCGCTATCCAGTCGATCGATCAAACGATGCAGGAGAACGCTCAGAGCGTCGGCTCCCTCGGAGGGTAACCATGCTGCAAGGTTTGTACGCCGCCGCCTCGGGCATGGAGGCGCAGCAAAATCAGTTCAACGCCATCTCCAACGACCTGTCGAACACGAACACGTCCGGGTACCAGGCGACGGAGGTCGGCTTCCAGGATCTTCTCTACAGCGGCGCCGGCTCGGCCAGCGGCACCGCGATGGCCACCGGAACCGGCGCCTCGTCTCAGATCATCGGCCGCAGCCAGGCCGAGGGCGCGCTGAACAAGACCGGCGCCCCCCTCGACGTCGCCATCCAGGGCGAGGGGTACTTGGAGGTGCGACGCGACGACGGCAGCACCGGACTGACTCGCAACGGCGCGCTGCAGACCAACAGCCAGGGCGAGCTCACCGACCAGACCGGCAACCCGCTCGTCCCCCCGATCAAGCTTCCCACGGGCGTCACGCCCGGCGACGTGACGATCGATGCGCGCGGCACCGTCAGCGCGAAGGGCCAGCAGCTCGGCACGATCGCGATCGTCACCGTGCCGGCGCCCGACCAGCTCCAGCCCGATGGGGACAGCACGTTCAGCGTCACCGCCGGCAGCGGCGCGACCCGCGCGGCCGCGGGATCGACGCTCCAGCAGGGCGCCCTGGAGGGCTCCAACGTCGATGTCAACCAGGCAATGAGCACGATGATCGCCGCCGAGCGCGCCTACCAGATGTCGAGCCAGGCCATCTCGTATCAGAGCCAGATGCTCCAGATCGCCGACGAGCTGAAGAAGTGAACGCACTGTCCGCAGCCTCGCTCGGTGCCTCGCTGCCGGCGACCAGCCTGCCGGCGACCAGCCTGCCGGCGATCGATCCGGCGCGCGAGCCCGAGAGCGTCCGTACCGGCAACCAGGCGGCCAAGAGCGCGTACCAGCAGGGCCTGGCGTTCGAGGACGTCCTCGTCAACGAGCTCGCCCAGCAGATGACCGCCTCGGTCCCCGGCCTCGGCGGCGACGGCGACGGCCTCGGCGGCTCCAGCGACGACAGTTCGTCGGGCGGCTCCGCCGGCGGACTGGCCGACTCCGGATCGGGGATCAGCGGCTACGCGTCGCTGCTGCCCCAGGCGCTCAGCACGGGCATCATGTCGGGCGGCGGCACCGGGATCGCTATGCAGATCGCCCAGTCGCTTGATCCGGCGCTGGCCAACCCCACGGCGGCCGGCAAGTCATGAGCGTGCTGATGCCCACCACCGACCACTTCGACGCGGTGCTCACCACCGACGTCATCGCCCATCTCGACGCGCAGCTGGTGTCGGCGCGCCGCATGCTCCAGATCGTTTTGGACCAGAGCGTCGCCATCCGCCGGCGCGATGTCCAGAACGTCGTCGCGCTCACCGGCCTGCTCCAGGTCGAGCTGCAACGGCGAGCGATGATCGAGCGCGATCGCGCCCGGCTGCTGGAGCGCGCCGGCGCGCGCCTGGGCGTGGCTCCGGGCGCGGTGTCCATCGCGCTGCTGGACGCCGTCATGGATCCGCTGCGGGCACCGGAGGCGCACGCGCGCAGCGCCGAACTGCGCGGCCTGCTCGAGGAGGTCCAGCGCGAGCATCACGTCAACCGGGCGCTGATGAGCCAGGAGCTGGCATTCCTCGATCACCTGCTGCGCCTCACCGACTCCGATCGCCACCTGGGCTATGACGCCGCCGGTGACCACAACCGGATGACCGCTCCCCGCCTCGCCAGCCGCCACCGCACGCTGGACCTGGAGGTCTAGCGATGACGATCCCCAGCTTCACCGGATACCAGACGGCGTACAGCGGCCTGGAGGCCGCGCAGGCGGCGATCGACACCACCGGCGAGAACATCTCCAACGCCAACACCCCTGGCTACACCCGCCAGGTCGTCAACACGGGCGAGGCCGGGTCGCTGGAGATTCCCCAGCGCTCCGAGCAGGGTGCCCATGCGCAGCTGGGGACCGGCGTCGACGTCACGTCCATCAGCCGGATCCGCGACCAGTTCCTGGACATCCAGTATCGCGCCCAGAACACCGCCAGCAGCAACGCCAACACCAACTCCACCGAGCTGCAACAGGTCCAGACGGCGCTCAACGAGCCGTCCACCAGCGGCGTGTCGACCCAGCTGGACAACTTCTACAGCGCCTGGTCGTCCCTCGCGAGCAGCCAGAGCTCGTCGACCGAGGGCAATGTGATCAGCGCCGGCCAGACCCTGGTCTCGACGCTGAACTCCACCTACCAGCAGATGCAGACCGTCCAGACCCAGGCCCAGCAGCAGTTGGCGACGCTCACCGGGGCCAATGGCCAGGTGGAGCAGGACGCCACCAAGCTGGCGACGCTCAACGGCCAGATCACCGAGGCCACGCAGGCCGGCCAGACCCCCAACGACCTGCTCGACCAGCGCGACAACGTGCTCGACGACCTGTCGGGCCTGGCCCAGATCTCGGTCACCAACCAGACAGACGGATCGGTGACCGTCGGGTTCGGCGACGCTGCGACCCCGCTGGTGAGCGGCACCACCGTCACCTGGCCCCAGTCGCTGACCTCGCCGACTAAGACAGGCGGGCAGCTGGGGGCGCTGATGAGCCTGTCCGACACCAGCTCCAGCGGCACGATCCAGCAGTACATGAACTCGCTGTCCAGCATCGCCGGCCAGATCACCACGTCGGTCAACGCGCTTCAGTCGCCCTCCAGCCCATTCTTCAGCGGCACCCTGGGCTCGATCAGCAGCCCGCTCGCGGTATCGGCCACCGCCTCATCGGTCCAGTCTTCGAGCTCCAGCACCTCCGGCGCCGATCTGGCCCAGTCGATCGCCAACCTGTCCGGCGGCGCCGCCAGTCAGTCCTACGCGGCGTTCGTGTCTCAGATCGGCAGCGGGGTTCAGGCGGCGGAGAGCACCCAGTCCACCTCCGCGGCGGTCCTCGCCGCCGTCTCCAACCAGCGCCAGAGCGTCTCCGGCGTGTCGCTGGATCAGGAGATGACCAACCTCATCAACTACCAGCAGGCCTACCAGGCCTCGGCGCGGGTGATGAACGCGATGGACTCAGCGCTCAACACGCTGATCACCACCGTCGGGGCAGGGTTGTAATGGCCCCCACCGCACATCCGGTCGGAGACCCCGCGCCATGATCGGGCGCATCACCCCGCTGATGACGACGGCGCAGGTCCTGTCGAGCATCAACAACGTCGAGGACCAGCTGGCCACGACCGAGCAGCAGCTCTCGACTGGGAAGAGCATCAACCAGCCGTCCGACAACCCCTACGGGGCCAGTCTGGCCATCCAGCTGAACACCGACCTGTCGGGTCTCGGCAACTACGCCAACAACGTCACCGACGGCACCGCCTGGACCTCGGCCGCCACCAGCGCGCTGAGCAACGTCCAGAGCATGGTTCAGCGGGTGCAGGAACTGGTCGTGCAGGCGTCCAACGGCACGCAGTCGGCGAGCGATCTCCAGGCCACCCAGGCCGAGGTCAACCAACTCAAGGACGCGATCAAGCAGGAGGCCAACACCCAGTACAACGGCCAGTACGTCTTCTCCGGCAGCGCCACCGGCACCGAGCCGTACTCGAACTCGACCGGCGATGTCTATCAGGGCAACACCGGCACCGTGAGCCGGGAGGTCGGCCCCAACTCCTCGGTGTCGGTCAACGCGGACATCTCGTCGCTGCTCGGCAGCGGCTCGAGCACCGCCGACGGCAAGCTGCTCGATACGCTCACCCAGATCTCCAGCGATCTCGGCGGCGGCACCAGCGCCGACGTCGCCGATCTGTCGAACAACCAGCTGACGAACCTGCAGACCAGCCTCACCAGCCTCGATGGATTGCAGGCCAACGTCGGCGCCGCCCAGAACCGGCTCACGCTGGCCAGCACCCGCATCACCGACCTTCAGACCAGCGACACCGCGGCGCTGTCCAACGACGAGGACGCCAACATCGCCCAGACGTACACCACCTATTCCAACGAGCAGGCGGCCCTGACGGCCGCTCTGCGCGCCGGGGCGAATATCGTTCAGTCCTCGTTGATGAATTTCCTGAACTGAGCAACTGAGCCTCTCGAGAGGCGGAGGAGCCGCCGTGACAACTCTGGCGATAGAGAGTTCCCGTTTCGGGCATGTCGAGATCGACCCCGATACGGTGATCGAGTTCCCCGACGGCCTGATCGGGCTGGGCGGCACGCGCTACGCGCTGCTCGCCACCGAGCCCGGCAGCCCCTTTGTGTGGTTGCATTGCATCGATGATCCGACGCTCTCGCTGCCCGTGACCGATCCGTCCCGGTTCTTCGCCGGGTACAAGGTCGATCTCACCGACGAGGACGGTGAGCGGCTCGCGCTCGACGACGCCACCCCGGTCGACGTCTATGTCACCGTCGTCGCTCGCTCTGATCTGGCGGACTTCACCGCCAACCAGAAGGCGCCGATCCTCATCTGGAACGGCCAGGGCCACCAGGTCATCAATCAGGCGCCCGGCTGCGACCTGCGCGCGCCGCTGTTCGCCGAAGTGACAGATGCGGCTGCGCCCGAGCCCGGCGACGCCGGCGCGACGGACGGGGTCTAGCCATGCTCAACATCACCCGCCGCCGCGGCGAACGGGTCGTCCTCGGCGACGACGTCTTCATCTCGGTGCTCGAGGTCTCCGGCCAGACGGTGCGCCTCGGCATCGATGCGCCGCGTTCCGTGCGCGTCTACCGCGAGGAGATCTGGCTGGAGGTCAAGAAGGAGAACGAGGCGGCGTCCCTCGCGGCCAACGCCACGCTGCCGGCGGATGTTCCGGCGCCGCTGCAATCCGACGCCGGCGCGGAGGTGACGCGCTCAGTCCCCGTCAACCGGGCGCCCGCGCCCCCGGAGAGCTGAGCGCATACGTCAGAATGGGTGTCGGATTTCGCCACCCATTCTGACGCCGGCCTACCGCCGCCGGGACGCCCGCGCCGCGGACGGCTCAGACGGTTCAGGCGGTTCAGGCGGTTCCGGCGGTTCAGGCGGTTCAGGCGGTTCAGGCGGCGAGCGCGGCGAACAACTGCTCGTCGCCGGACAGCTGGGCGCGAAGGGTCTTCAGGATCTGCCCGTGCAGCTGGCAGACCCGGCTCTCGGTGACCCCCAGGATCTCGCCGATCTCGCGCAGCGTCAGGTTGTAGACGTAGAGCAGAACCGCGATCTTGCGCTCGCGCGGTGCCAGGCACTCGAACGCGGCCCGGAAGGCGTGCTTGGCCTCCGAGGTGAGCGCGGCGCTCTCGGGATCTGACTCGGGGTCGTCGCTGCACAGCGTCTCGATCCGCTCGGTGGCGTTCCCGTCCTCGCCGTTGACCAGCGAGTTGAGCGATCCGACCTGCGCCTGGGCGAGCTCGTCCCGATGGGCGAGCAGCTCCGCGGGGGTGACGCCGACCGCGTCGGCGAGCTCCTCGCGGGTCGGCCGGCGGCCGTAGAGGCGGAAGAAGCTGTCGCGGGCCTTGCCGATCTCGCGATCGAGGCGGCGCAGCGAGCGGGGAGCCCAGTCGTTGCGGCGAAGCTCGTCGAGCACGGCGCCATGGATGCGGGTCCACGCGAACTGCTCGATGGTCGCGCCCTTGTCCGGGTCATAGCGGTCGATCGACCGGATGAGCGCCTCTAGGCCGCACGAGATGAAGTCGTCCACCTCGCACCGCGCCGGCATCTCGCGGATCTTGCGATAGACGATGTACTTGACCATCGGAGCGAAGGTCAGCACCAGCCGATCGCGCAGTGCCGGGTCGCCGGTGCGCCGGTAGGCCCGCCACAGTTCGAGCGTTTGCTCGGCTGACAGCCGAGCCGCACGTTCCTTGATAGCCATCTCACCCACTTTGGTCTGATGTGAAAACGTCCGGGCTCGCCATGGCGGCGTAACTCCGGCGGTGGGATGACGGTCGCTGAACACCCCGGGGAGTGTTTCGACCGATGGGGCGAATATCTTTACCCCCAATTTGCGGTAGACGCGGTTACGGGTAGTCGTAGAAGCCCCGGCCGGTCTTGCGTCCGTGGTGGCCGGAGACGACCATCCGCTTGAGCAGTGGAGTCGGCGCATACTCCGGCCGCTTGAACTCCTCGTACAGCGAGTCACAGATGGCGTAGAGCACGTCGAGTCCGATGAAGTCGCACAGGGTGAGCGGTCCCATCGGGTACCCGCACCCGAGGCGCATGCCCTGGTCGATGTCCTCGCGGGTGGCGAAGCCGTCCTCGTACA
This sequence comes from Solirubrobacteraceae bacterium, assembly GCA_036509295.1. GTDB lineage: Bacteria > Actinomycetota > Thermoleophilia > Solirubrobacterales > Solirubrobacteraceae > Palsa-465. The sequence continues at coordinate 8,945 of DATCFW010000101.1, forward strand.
TCCGCACGGCGGCCATCAGGTAGGGGACCAGCAGCATGTTGACGATGAATCCCGAGCGGTCCTTGGTCCGGATCGGCTGCTTGCCGATGCCGGCCGCGAACGCCTCGGCGATGCTCACGGTGGCCGCGTCGGTGTCGAGCGCCACCACGACCTCCACCAGCTTCATCACCGGCACCGGACTGAAGAAGTGCAACCCGATCACCCGCTCGGGACGCTGCGTCCACGCCGCCAGCTCCGCGATTGGGATCGAGGACGTGTTCGAGGCCAGGAACTGCGCGTCGGGGAGCTGCTGGTCGAGCTCGGCGAACAGCTTGCCCTTGACCCGCGGGTCCTCGACGACGGCCTCCAGGACGCCGTCGACTCCGTCCAGGTCGGCGCGGTCAGTGCTGTAGGCGATCCGCCCGATGAGCGCGTCGGCGTCCTGGCGCGTGACCTTGCCCCGCGTGACGGCGCGCGTGACCGACTGCTCCAGGCGCTGGCGCGAGCGATCCAGCGGGGCGGTCTCGGGCTCGTAGACCGTCACGTCGATTCCGGCCGCGGCCGCGGACTCGGCGATGCCCGAGCCCATGAAGCCGGCGCCGACGACGGCGACGCGCGAGACGGTGGCCGACACGGTCAGCAGCCGCCGAGCCGGCGCAGCCGGGCGCGATAGGTCTGCATGTCGTGATGGTTGAAATCGGAGTGGGTCTGGGTGCGCAAGGAGGGCACGTCCTCGTGGTGGTAGGGGCTCTGCAGGCTCTCGTTGTGGCCGATCACATTCTGCGTCCGGATATTGAACCGGCATTGCAGCCAGTGCACGAGCCTCAGGCTCGATGACATCTGGCGGGCGTCGCCGAGGATCTGGCCGTCGCTGTAGCCGACGTGCTCGATCCCGATCGCCGTCCAGTTCAGGCCGACGGTATGGCGGCACATCGTGCCCAGGGAGACGAGCTGGTGGATGTTGCCGTCGGTGTCGATCACGAAGTGGGCGCAGTCCGCCGGCAGCTCGTGCAGCTCGGAGTCAGGCACGTCGTTGGCGAACGTGTTGAACGTCGACCCGTAGCTTCCGTCGGTGTAGTGGATCACGATCACGTGGGGATCTGACAGCCGCCACGTCGGCTTCATGAAGCTGCTGTAGTGGCGCCGGACGTAGGCCACCATCTGCGCCTTGCGCGTCGGGCCGAACGGGATCGGGTCCCATACGATCCGCGGCTTGACGGCACCCGCGGGGGCGGGCGCTCCCTGGGCGCCGACCACGATCGCCGTCGTCAGCAGCGCCGCCAGCATCAGCGATATGAACGCGCGTCTCCGCACCCCCTAAGCGTTGCACGTCGCCGAGCGGCGAGGCCGCTTCTATCCTGCTGCCCGTGCCGCCCGTCCTGATCGTCACCCATCTGCCCGACCGCGCAGTCGGGCTCGTGCGCGAGTGCCTGCACGACGCTGGCTGCGCGGTCATCGAGCGCAATCCGGGCGATCGGGCGCCGCTGCCGTCTGCGGAGGCGATCTCCGGGATCGTCTCGCTCGGCGGCCGCCAGAGCGCCCGGCACGTCGACACCGATCCCTTCATCACCGCCGAGGTGGCGTTGCTGGCCGGTGCGCTGGAGCGGCAGGTGCCGGTGCTCGGCATGTGCCTGGGGGCGCAGCTGCTCGCCGTCGCGGGCGGTGGCGAGGTCACGTACTCCGGCCGGATGTCCGCCGGCTGGCCCGAGATGTCGATGCTGCCGGCGGCCGCCGACGATCCGGTCTACGCGTCGTTCCCGCCCTCCCTGCCCGTGCTCAAATGGCACGAGGATCTGATCGCGCCGCCGCCCGGCGCGCTGCAGCTGGCCACCACGCCGGGTCCCGGCTCGGCGCTGTTTCGCATCGGTCCGCGCGCGTGGGGCAGTCAGGCCCACCTCGAGCTAACGCCGTCGATGCTCATCGACGGATGGCTCACCGATGACGCCGACGTCGCCGAGGTGCAGGCCGCCGGCCATCGGATCGACGCCTTCCGGTCGGCGAGCCGCGGCCACCTGGAGGTCCAGATGGCCGCGGCCCGGCCGATGTTCTCCGCCTTCGGGCGACTGACTATTTCCTTGACTTCTTCGACGGCTTGACCGTCAACGTGAGCGTCTTGGTCAGCTTGATCGTGTGGTGCTGAGCCGTCTCGGCGAGCGCCGCGGTGATCTTGAAGTGACCGTGCTTGTTGCGCAGGAGCCGCTTCGCGGCACCGGTCAGGTTGACTGACAGCTTGCGGGCCTTGGTGAGGGTGAACTTGCCCTTGCCGAGCGTGAGCGTCTTGGCCTTGCTCCTCTTGCGGGGGACGCTCGCGGCATGGATCACCACCGTCTGCGGGGCGCTGAGCGTGATCGTGATGGTGCACGGGAACGACGCGCAGGTGACGGAGAGGCTCACCGTCTGCCCGCTGCTGGAGGCGCGGCTCGACACCTGCGCGGGCGTGACGGCATCCACCGCCTGGAAGGACTGCGCGAACACGCTGCCGTTGTCCAGCCACGTCATCCAGCCCTTCCCGGCGCCGTTGACCGAGCTGTCCAGATCGCTGATGCCCGCGTCCTTATCGGCGTCGAGCGGTGCTGATGCCCACGTCTGGCCGCCGTCGGAGCTGTAGGAGAGGGTGGCCGGGCCGCCCTCGCCACCGAACAGGTAGGTGGCATACACCCCGCCGGTGGCGTCCTGGGAAAGCGCGCCCTGCTGCTCGCCGTGACCACTCTGAACCGTGACCGCCTTCGTGTCGAAGCGCTGTGTGGTCGCGTCGAACCGGTGGTAGATGACGCTGCCGGCCCCGAGGTTGTCCTCGAGGATGCCGAACCCGCTGGCCCCACCGGCGACGGCGGGATACTCGACGTCGCAGTCGGCCTGGGCCAGCGCGACCCTCCAGGCGCTGTTGGGCGAGCCGGGAGAGATGTTGTAGTTGTTGGTCGCGGACTGGTCACGGGAGCCGTAGACGTAGGCCGGGCCGAAGCTCTTGGCACATCCGAGCGGCCCGTTGGTGAACGGCGTGTCGAACACGCCCATGACACCATTCGCATCGCCCGCGAACTGCCCGCCCTCGTTGCCGAGGGCGTCGGGTTTGGTGGGGGGCTCCAGGGACGCGTACCCCGGGGGCACGTGGTCGTGGAGCACTCGGGCGGGGAGCTCAACGGGAAGGCGTTGAAGGTGGGGAGAGAACCACCGGCCGTATCCCAGCCATAGCCGAGCACGCCGGATATAGCCTTCCCCCTCACCCTTACATGGCCCCGTTGGCTGTGACGGACCCGCGGAGCCCGGTCCGCCGCGGCGAGGTCCTATCGCCCGTTCGGTGTTGGCGGCGTTAGCAACCCCGG
>DATCFW010000102.1:0-4448 GCA_036509295.1 Solirubrobacteraceae bacterium
CGCGCTCCGACCGCCGTGCTGGAGCCCGAGTCGATGGTCAGCCATGCCTACCGCCAGCTCGCGGGTCATCTGCTCCGGGAGCTCGGGCTATGAGTTCCCCGCAGCCGATGCCATCCGCGCGGCGACGACCGATCCCCGGGATGGCGAGCGAGCCGGCCGGTCCCCCGCCGCCAAACCCGACCGAAGCCGACCAGCCCATGGCCGGGGCCCAGGTCGCAGGCACGTCCGTGACCGCGCCGCTGATTCCTGACGAACCAGCCGGACGCCTCGAGGCACGGTCGAGCCGAGGCCTTCGAGGGGACCGGCGGAGCGCTGCCGGCGGGCCGCCGGAGCGGCGGCCCGCGGCCGATTACGCGAGCACCCGACTGGTCAACTTCCGCATCCCGGTGGACCTGCACGACCGGTTCCGCGGCTTGGTCCGCGAGGTCGAGGCCCGCCATCCCAGGCTGCGGCGACCGAGCCTGACCGAGCTGGTGATCGCGCTGTTGGAAGAAGGACCACAGAGCGGCGATGAGGTTGCCGAGCTGATCCGTCGTAAGCGTGCGGCCGAGCACGAGGAGCGTTGACCGATGAGCTCAGGAGAGCATTCGACGTCATCAGAATCGGCGCGAGCGAAGCGTGGGAGATCGTCCCCAGGTGTGTAAGGAAGTGTGTAACTAAGTGTGTAATTGCTTTACACACTTCGACGGCCGCCCGCCCCCGCCAGCACTGGGTTTTCGCTACGTCCCCGAGCCAGACTACCCGCCCCCCACGTAGAAGATTTGTGGGGTGGGTGCGGGTAGTCTGGCTCGGGGTCTTCTCTGTTCGGGTGCTGGCGGGGGCGGGCTCTCAAGGTCTGGTCATGCAGGCACAGAGAGTGATGGGTTGGTGGGTTGTTGGGGGGAGGGATTTGGAATGGCAGGGGTAAAGCCAGGGCCATCAACGGTGGCTGGGCTGAAGTGGCTGGCGCGGGTTGGGCCGACTCCGTTGGGGGCGTGGGGGATAGCGATGGGCTGGGGGCAGGCTGCGGTGTATTCGCATGCTCGGCGTCTGCGGGCGGAGAGGTATCTGGGAATGTGCTCCCGGACTCGCGGTGAGGGGTCGCTGGTGTACGCGTCACGAATGGGTGTCCGGGACGCCGGCGTTGAGGCGGCCGCGGTTGATCGCCGGCCGGCTCCGGTGACGTGGCCGCACTGCGAGGCGTGTGCGTGGGCGGCGGCATGGCTGACCGCACGTGGTCGCGGGATGGTCGGCCCTCGCGAGCTGCTGGTGCGGACCGATTGGCGGGGCGAGCTTCGGTTCCGTGAGCGGGGCGAGCTGCGACGCCGCGGCCACCGGCCTGATCTCGTCGGGCGGCTCCCTGATGGGCAACTGCTACCGATCGAGGTCGAGCTGAGCGAGAAGTCTTCCGCGCGGCTGAAGGCGGTGCTCGAGCTGCACGGCGAGTGGATTGCGGCGGGGAAGAGCGCAGCGGTGATCTATGTGTGTGGCGATGAGGAGATCGCCGAGCGGGTCCTCGCCGACGGCGCCGGGGTCGGTCTGAGCGTTGATCGTGGAACGATGCGGATCGAGCTGGTCGGGACGATCCAGCGGGAGGCCGTTGAGGCATGCTCGACGCTGGCGTCGACCGATTGGCACCTTGCGGGAAGCGGGGCGGCGTGATGTTGCATCCTGAGACGGTCGTTGCGGACCTCGCCCTGACGATGCTGCTCGGGCTGACTGGGGCTGTTGGTGCGTGGCTGCTTCGCCGGCGAACAACTTTGTCGGCGCGGAATCTGTATCCACTGGCGGCCGCCGGTGCGCTCATGCTCGCTGGCGCGATCGGTCTGAGTGCATGGAACGCGACGCTCGTCCTGTTGCCGCTGGCGTCGCCGTGGGTAGCCGGCGCGATCGTGGGGGCGCGATGGCGATCGAGCGACCTCGGGGCAGGCGAGGAGCTTCGCAATCACGAGCTCGGACGGCGGTGGATCTGGCAGCCCGCGCCTGAGGACCGTGGCGGCGAGCGGCTGTACCTGCGCTCGCAGGGAGAGCTGGTCCGCGAACGGCCCTGGCCGCGCTCGCTCGACTACGTGTCGATGACCGCGACGGGCGAGCAGGGGCCGCGGCTGCCGTTGGGGGCAGGGCAGCACGTGGTGCTGTTCGGCGCGACCGGCGCCGGCAAGACCACGACCGCGCGGCGGCTGATCGCGGCACGGACGCTCCACGACCACTCGGCGCTGCTGGTGCTCGACCAGAAGGGCGACCCCGAGGACGTCGAGCACATGAAGCAGCTCGCCGCCGAGGCCGGCGTGCCGTTCATCCTGTTCGACTCTCAGGACCCTGCGACCGATCGCTGGCAGCCGCTCTGGGGCTCTCCGGACGGGGTGGCCGCCCGGGCGGTCGAGGCGATCAAGCAGTCCGAGCCCTACTACTACGACGTGCTACGTCGCCACCTCGATGTCGTCTGCAAGGTTCTGCACGCCGCTGGCATGTGGCCCCCGTCGATCCCGCTGCTGATCGACGCCTGCCTTCCGGGGAACTACGAGCAGCTGGTAAAGCTCGCCCAGCCCCTCGACGACAGCCATGCCGGCCTGAAGCGACGCGCCAGCGCGCACGGCACGTATGTCAGCTCGGCCCGCGGGGTTCAGGACCTCTCCGGCGGGGTGTTCCGCCTCGATGTCACCGCCGGCAGCTAGATGAGTAGTTCCACGGATTGGAGCTGTGGAACCGGGGTGAAGAAGGGGACATAACGCAGCGAGTCGAAGTCGGCGGTGCGTTCTGTCACCGCCGACTCCCAGGAGGAGCCTCGATGCTCGCCGACCTCGACCTGCTGTTGATAGCGGTTTTCTGCGCCGCTGACGATTTCCTGCCCACCGCCAGAAATAACGCCAGACGCATCGTGACCGATGCCGAGGTCGTCACGCTGTGCGTCGCGCAGGCGATCATGGGGATCACGACTGACCCCCGGTTCTTGGCGGTCGCTCGCAAGCGCCTGGGGCATCTGTTCCCGGTCCTGCCTGACCGTGCCGGGTTCTATAAGCGTCGGGAAGCGCTCTCAGACACAATCGAGGCGTTGATCGCCCAGTTCGCCGCGCACAGCCCCGGCAACGACGACGATCTCTTGCTCATCGATAGCACCCCGGTGGAGTGCGCCCGCTCCCGGGAAACGGTCAAACGGGGCGGGGCCAGCAGCCTGACCGACGCGCTCAGCAACGCTGCTGACTACGGCTACTGCGCCAGCCACAGCCGCTTCTTTTATGGGTTTCGCCTGCACACCCTGTGCGCGATGGACGGCACCGTCCGCGCGATGGCGCTGACCTCCCCCAAGATCGATGAGAAAGACGTCTGCCTGGGACTGGTGGCCCGCTGCGCCCGCCAACCCGGCCAGTTCTTGACGCTGATCGGCGACAAGAACTTCCGCGGCACCCAGTTCCAAGCCAAGCTTGCCGAACTGGACGCGACGATCATCCGCCCCCGACGCACCGACGAAAAACGCCGCGCCACCAACGCCTCCCAGCCAGCGACCAGCACCCCCACGCTCAGGCCCGCCTCCCAGATCACCCCCCACAACGGCCGGCGCGAGGACCGCGCCTCGCCCGAGCCGCACCTCGCGCCGATCCGACAGCGCATCGAGTCGATCTACTGGACCGCAAAGGACATCCTCACCCTCGAACGCCACGGCGCCCGAACCCTACACGGCCTCCGAACCCGCATCGCCTGTCGCTTCCTCGCGCTCACCGCCGCCATCGCGCTCAACCACCAACTCGGCCTCCCCAGCCGTGCCCTCGCTCAATACATCGCCTGAACTCATGGAACTACTCATCTAGTGGTCGGGAGCGCGCCGGCGCTGCGCGAGCGTTCAGTTCACTGGGCGCGGCGAGCTACGGCGCGCGCTGCGCCAATCCAAATGGCGTGCCCTCGGAATCGCGGCACACCGCCCAGCGCTCACCGGGATGGACCACGGCGCCGCCGAGCGCCGTCACCCGCTCGAGCGCGCCCGGCAGGTCGGTCACCTCGAGGTACGGGAGCGAAAACGAATCCCCGGGCCCGCGGCCGCGGGCATGGACCCCGACGGCCGGGGCGTCCGCCGCTGTCTGCCACCCGTCTCCCTGCGGCGCCTCGCGGGCGGCGAGCGGCTGCCCGAGAACCTCGCTCCAGAACCGGACGGCTCGCTCGGGGTCGTCGGCGGGAAACTCGATGAGTGCGGGACGGGCGTCCATGGCCCGCACCTTACCCGGTGGCTATTCCTCGGTGGCGGGGCCAGCGGGTTGGTCGCGGAGCGCGGCGTACCGGATCACGCCCTCGTCGGGCGTGCCCTCCGCGGATGACTGGTGGCCGACGGGCTCGCGCACAGGGGCGGCGGCCGCCTCGGACCGCGTCACCGGCTCGCCCGCAGGGGCGGCGGCCGCCTCGGACCGCGTCACCGGCTCGCCCGCAGGGGCGCCGGCCGCCTCGGACCGCGTCACCGGCTCGCCCGCAGGGGCGCCGGC
>DATCFW010000103.1:0-3497 GCA_036509295.1 Solirubrobacteraceae bacterium
CAGCGGGCGGAGCTGTCGCGGCACACGCTCGCCGCGTGGGCCGTCACCGGCGGCCCCGGGGATCCGCCGATGCACGAGCCCGGCAGCCGCGAGACCGCCCTGGTCCAGGCCGGGACGGTGGTCCTGCATTGCGATGGTGCGCGACACGAGCTGACCGCGGGCGATTGCGTCACATTCGATGCCGACCTTCCCCATCACTTCGAGAACCCCGCAACGAGCGAAGCCGTGCTGCTGGCCGTGGTCAGCGCCGGTCTCAGGAGGAGCTGAGCATGCCCAGGAGCCTGTTCGACAAGATCTGGGAGGCCCACGAAGTCGCGGGACGCGGCGGTGGTCTCCTGTACATCGACCTGCATCTCGTCCATGAGGTGACGAGTCCGCAGGCGTTCGACGGCCTGCGGCTCGCCGGACGCCCGGTCCGGCGCCCCGATCGCACGCTGGCCACCGCGGACCACAACGTCCCCACCGACGGGACCCCGCTCGCCGAGCGCATCCGCGACGAGCTGTCACGCGTCCAGGTGCAGACGCTCGAGCGCAACTGCGCGGAGTTCGGTGTCCCGATCTACTCGCTGGGCTCCGATCGCCAGGGCATCGTCCATGTCATCGGGCCCGAGCTGGGCGTCACGCAGCCGGGGATGACGATCGTCTGCGGTGACTCCCACACCGCCACCCACGGCGCGTTCGGAGCGCTGGCGTTCGGGATCGGGACCAGCGAGGTGGAGCACGTGCTGGCCACCCAATGCCTCGTCCAGGCCAAGCCCAAGTCGATGCGCGTCCGCTACGACGGGGAGCTCGGCTTCGGGGTGACCGCCAAGGACCTCATCCTGGCCACGATCGGCCAGATCGGCGTCGCCGGCGCCGTCGGCCACGTCGTCGAGTTCGCCGGCCCGGCGATCGAGGCGCTCACCATGGAGGGCCGCATGACGGTCTGCAACATGACGATCGAGGCCGGCGGCCGTGCCGGGATGATCGCGCCCGACGAGACGACGTTCGCATACGTGATCGGGCGCCCGGCGGCGCCGGCCGAGGTCCCCGACGCGTGGCGCGAGCTGCGCACCGACGACGGAGCCGCGTTTGACACGGAGGTGGTCGTCGACGCCGCGGCGATCAGCCCGATGGTCACCTGGGGCACCAACCCCGAGATGGTCGTCGGCGTCGGCGACAGCGTGCCCCACCCCGAGTCCGAGCAGGACGAGCGGGCGCTGCACTACATGGGGCTCGACGCCGGGACCCCGATCGCGGAGATCCGCCTGGACCGGGTGTTCATCGGCTCCTGCACGAACTCGCGGATCGGCGACCTCCGGGCGGCGGCGGGCGTCGTGCAGGGCCGCCAGGTGGCCGACGGCGTGTACGCGATGGTCGTGCCCGGCTCCCAGCAGGTCAAGGCCCAGGCCGAGTCCGAGGGGCTGCATGAGGTGTTCCGCGCCGCCGGCTTTGACTGGCGTGGCGCCGGCTGCTCGATGTGCCTCGGCATGAACCCGGACATCGCCGCCCCCGGCGAGCGGGTCGCCTCGACCTCGAACCGCAACTTCGAGGGGCGGCAGGGCCGCGGTGCGCGGTCCCACCTGGTCTCGCCCCAGATGGCCGCCGCCGCGGCGATCGAGGGCCATTTCGTCGATATCCGGGAGTGGGAGAACTGAAATGAAGGCGATCGAGACCATCACCGGGCCCGTCAGCGTCCTGAATCGCGACGACGTCGACACCGACCAGATCATCCCCAAGCAGTTCCTCAAGCGGGTCGAGCGGACCGGCTTCGGCCAATATCTGTTCTACGACTGGGCCCAAGAGCCCGATTGGGACCTGCCGGCGAATCCGATCCTCGTCGCCGGGCGAAACTTCGGCTGCGGCTCCAGCCGCGAGCACGCCCCGTGGGCGCTGGAGGACTATGGCTTCCAGGCGGTCATCGCGTCGAGCTTCGCCGACATCTTCCGCTCCAACTGCACCAAGATCGGCCTGCTTCCGGTCCAGCTGGACCCCGCGTCCTGCGAGGCGATCGCGCAGGCGGGCGAGGCTCAGGTCGACCTGGCCGGCCAGGAGGTCCGCTGGGTGGGTGGGGACGGTGTCCATAGCGCTCGCTTCGAGATCGATGCCGAGATCAAGCGCCGGCTGCTCAACGGCCTGGACGACATCGCGCTGACGCTCCAGCAGGACGACGCCATCGCCGCCTACGAGCGGGACCGCGAGCGCAGCGGACCGACCACCGTAGCGCTGTGACCGGCGCTCAACGCACCGCCGTCGCGCTCGCCGCGCTCGCACCGCGGAGCCTGACATGACCAGTCGCGACTGGGATGCCACCACCTATGACCGAATCTCGACCCCGCAGCAGCGCTGGGCCGCCGAGCAGCTGGATCGCCTCGAGCTGCGCGGCGACGAGGTCGTCCTCGACGCCGGCTGCGGCTCGGGCAAGATCACGCTCGAGCTCGCCCGCCGGGTGCCCGACGGGAGCGTGTACGCCGTCGACGCGGCGCCGTCGATGGTGGCCCACACCCGGGAGGCGCTCGGCGATCGGGCGATCGCGCTGTGCCAGGACCTGACCGAGCTGACGCTGCCCGAGCCGGTCGACGTCGTGTTCTCCAACGCCACCTTCCATTGGGTCCCCGATCACGACGCATTGTTCGCCGCGCTGCAGCGCAACATGAAGCCCGGTGCCCGTCTGCTGGCCCAGTGCGGCGGCCGCGGCAACATCGACGCCTTCCGGCGGATCTCCAACGACGTCGCCGACGAGCCGCCGTTCGCGCCGTACTTCGCGGACTGGACCCGGCCGTGGAACTACGCCACCGCGCAGGAGACCGCGGAGCGGCTGGAGCGCGCCGGCTTTACCGAGGTCTCGTGCTGGCTGGAGGACCGGCCGACCGAACTGCCCGAGCCGCGCAGCTTCGTCGCCACGGTGTGCCTGGTGCGCCATCTCGATCCGCTGCCCGAGACGCTCCGCGATCGGTTCGTCGACACCGTGCTTGAGCGCGTCGACAAGCCGGTCGTGCTCCACTACGTGCGGCTCAACATGACCGGCCGCCGGCTGTGAGCCGCCGCCGATCGGATAGCGTGGCGCTCCGCTGTGGCTCATAACGTCATCCTCCTGCCCGGAGACGGCATCGGTCCCGAGATCATCGGGCCCGCCGTCGAGATCCTCGAGGCGGTCGCCCCCCGACGGTTCGAGTTCGAGGAACGCGTGTTCGGCGGGGCGTCGATCGACGCCCACGGAACCGCTCTCACCGACGACACGCTGCAGGCCTGCCGAGCGGCCGACGCCGTCCTGCTGGCCGCCGTCGGCGGCCCCAAATGGGACACCACCGACCCCGACGATCCGCGGCCCGAGCAGGGCCTGCTGGGGCTGCGCAAAGGCCTGGGCCTCTTCGCCAACCTGCGCCCGGTCAAGCCGGTGCCGGCGCTGTATGACGCCAGCCCGCTGCGGCGCGAGATCATCGACGGAACGAACCTGCTGGTCGTGCGCGAGCTCACCGGGGGGATCTACTTCGGGGAGAAGACCCGCACGGCTGACA
>DATCFW010000104.1:0-2659 GCA_036509295.1 Solirubrobacteraceae bacterium
CGTGGCGATAACGATCTGCGGCCTCGGGCCAGGGCAGGAGCCGATCCTGGGTCCCCCACACGATCCGGACGGGACAGGTGATCTTCTCGGCGTCGAGGCGCCACTCGCCCGCACCGAGAGCGTGGTCGAGCATCGGCCCCGCCGCCCGGCAGCTCGCGACGCCGAGCATCTGGTGGACCAGCAGCTCAACCGGAATGTGCTCGAAGCTGGTCGTGATCAGCCGCGTCGCGCGGCGCCGCCCTTGCGCAGTGGCCAGGATTGCCTCGGCATGAGGCGCGGCGACCTTCGTCATGTCGTGCAGCGTTCGCTGGAAGCCGAGCAGGTTTTTGTATGACCCATCGCCGGTTGTCCAGCCGCCGGCCGGAGCGAACGCCACGACCGTCTCCGCCCGGCCGCGCGCCGCGAGCTGCAACGCGAGGTAGCCGCCGAGCGAGTTGCCGGCGATGTGCGCGATCTCGAAGCCTGCCGCGTCCATCGCGCGCTCAACCTCGTCGACGACGATCGTGTCTGTGAGCTCCCCCTCGATGGGCGGTCCGCCCGCATGCTCGGGCAGTGTCAGGGCGAGAACCTCATGGCGGCGCTCCAATGCCGGCAGGACAAGGTCCCACACGCGCCACGTATCCATGAAGCCGTGAAGGCACAGCAACGGCGGGCCCGAGCCTCCGCGATGAAACGGGGTGAACGTCGAGTACAGAGCCCGAACGCTGACAGGAAAATACCCCTGGGGTCGAGACCTGCCTTTCGGAGAAGTGCTGTTGGGGCTGGGTTCGTTTCAGGCTGCGATCGCGTCGGTGAGGGTGACGGAGTGGCCGAGGCGTTCGAGCTGGGCGACGAGACGTTTGGTCGTCTTCTCGGGGTCGCGGCGGGCGAAGTAGTCGCCGCCGAGGTCGTTGTAGAGCTCGCCGGTGGAGAGCATGTGCCAGACGGCGACGATGATCGAGTGTTTGACGGCGCCGAGGGCTTTCTTGTGGCCGCGGCGCGGTCTGAGTCGTGCGTATTGGGCGGCGAGGTAGGTGTCTTTGGAGCGCGTGGCGGCCAGCGCGGCTTCTTCGAGCGCCCAGTCGAGCCATTTCGAGCCGTTGCGGGTCTTGCCCGAGCGGCGTTTGCCGGCGGACTGGTGGTTGCCGGGGCACTGCCCGGCCCACGAGGCGAGCTCCTTGGCCGACGGGAAGATCGACATGTCAACGCCGATCTCGGCGATGATGCACTCGGCGGTGCGCCGTTGAACGCCGGTGATCGTGCACAAAAGCTCAACGGCCTTCTCGAAAGGGGCGATCTGCTCCGCGATCGCCTCAGTCAGCGAAGCGATCTGCTCATCGAGAAAGTCGATGTGGGAGAGGATCGCGCCGATCCACAGCGCGTGCATGCGATCAAAACGACCCTCCAGGGCCTCCTTGAGCGCCGGGATCTTGGCGCGCAGCCGACCGCGCGCCAGGTCGGCGAGAACCTCGGGATCGGTCGTGCCGTTGACCAGCGCGTCGAGCATCGCCCGCCCGGACTTCCCGAGGATGTCAGTCGCGACGCAGTCGAGCTTGATCCCGGTGTCCTCCAGCGCCTTGTGCAGCCGGTTGGCCTCCCGGGCGCGCTCCTGGATCTGCGTCTTGCGATACCGCGTCAGGTTCCGCAGAGCCCGGATCGGCTTGGGCGGCACGAAACTCGCTCTGAGCAGCCCGGCCTCGGCCAACTGGCACAGCCACGCCGCGTCAGACATGTCGGTCTTGCGACCGGGAACCTGCTTCACATGCCTCGCGTTGACCAGCAGCAGCTCAAAGTCATCCTCCAGGATCGCCCACACCGGCTTCCAGTACACGCCGGTGGCCTCCATCGTGACCTGCGTCACGCCATGCGCCTCAAGCCAGTCATGCAATGTCAACAACCCCGCGACCGTCGTCGCAAACTCCGCGAAATGCGCCTCGCGCTTCCCGCCCTCACCGGGCGTGCGCACGCACGCCGTCACCTGCGCCTTGTGAACATCCAGCGCCCCCGGACGCTCAACAATCGTTTCCATCAGACCTCCCATGACGTGATCGACAGGATCGCCGTCCGAGGGTCTCTGAGAACTATCGAGTCTGACAGGCGTGCTCGTGGCAACAATCCGGAGCTCCGGGGAGACCCCCACGCCAAACTAGCCTCGGGCTCACCGGCACCAAGCGCAGAACGGCGTCAAGGACGACCCCAACAGCATCCAACATTTTCATCCCCCCCGACCGTCCGCGGCAGCGGACAGCCCAACTAGCCGCAGTTCGGCGCGCGTCGCGCTTACCGAAGGTTAGCCGGGGCGAGTACGGGGAAGGTGCCCACGAGTAGTCTCGAAACCCCAGGGCCGGCCCGAACCGGAAGAGAGTCAAGCCAGTGGATCGCAAGTGGTGGACGTTGATCGCGGTGTCGGTCGGCACGTTCATGCTGTTGCTCGACGTCACCATCGTCAACGTCGCGCTGCCGGCGATTCAGAGCTCGCTCAAAGCCAGCTTCAGCGACCTGCAATGGGTTGTGGATGCCTACGCGCTGATGCTCGCCGCGCTGCTGCTGACGACCGGCGCGCTCGCGGACCTGTTCGGGCGCCGGCGGCTGTTCGTGATCGGCCTGGTCATCTTCAGCGCGAGCTCGTTGCTGTCGGGGCTGGCGACCACTCCGTTGTGGCTCAACCTGGCTCGCGGGG
>DATCFW010000105.1:0-5033 GCA_036509295.1 Solirubrobacteraceae bacterium
CCAGAAGAGCTGCGTTCCGAGCATGCCGATGAGATGGACCGAGACGAGGTTGAGCACCATCGACTTGGCCGTGGCGGTGCCCACGCCGACCGGCCCGCCGCTGGCGTTGTACCCGTAATAGCAGCCGACGATCACGATGACCACCGCCATCGACATCGCCTTTATCAAGCTGTATAAGAGGTCCGGCGGGTTCTGGAACTGCCAGAAGATTAAGAAGAACCCGCCGCTCGACACGTAGCCGATCTGCTGCACGACCGCTAGGTAGCTGGCGAAGAAGCCGGCGCCGACCGAGCACAGGTACACGAACGGCAGCACGAGGATCGCCGCCAGCAGCCGGGTGGCACACAGGAAGCGCATGCCACTGATCCCCATGACCTCAAGGGCGTCGATCTCATCGGAGATCCGCATCGACCCGAGCTCGGCGACGATGCCGGTTCCCACCTTGGCGGCCATCATGTAGCCGAACACGAGCGGCACGAGCTCACGCAGGTCGCACCACGCGGCGAACACCCCCGAGTACGCCGGGGTGCCCTCACCGTAGGTGAAATAGGCACCTTCGATCCCGCACGTGAGACCGATGATGAACACGAGACCCCAAATGACGAGGGTCGAGGAGATGATGAGGATCCCGGCCTGGCGCAGGGCCTCGCCGAAGAACCGCAGCACGCGCAGCGTCGCGACGTCGCGCACCATCTGCCCACCGAACTTGACGATTTCGCCAAAGGCCTCGATCCAGCCCTTGGGAGTTGCGATCAGTTCACCCATCCGCGGTGGTTCTCACTCTCATTTGATGATCGTCGTGATCTCAGGGTGGGTGGCGAGCAGCGTCTGGGTGAACGCGTAGTTGAACGCGAAGATCCCCAGGAAGGCGATCACCACCGCCTGGTTGACGGCGCGCCCCACCCCCTCGGCCCCGCCCGATGCGGTCATGCCCTTGTAACAGCACACGATGGCGATGATCGCCCCGAACAACGTCGTCTTGACCAGCGAACCCCACAGGTCGGTCGTCTCGGCGTTGTTGAAGAAGGTGGAGAAGAACGGGCCGAGCGGCGCGTGGTTGACCAGCGTGGCGAGGACGCCGCCGAAGACGCCGAAGATGAGCGCGTAGATGTCGAACAGCCCGGTGAGCAGCATCAGCGCCAGGAAGCGCGGGACGACGAGGTTCTTGATCGGGTCGACGCCGAGCACCTGGAGCGCGTCGAGCTCCTCGCGGATCTTGCGGGCGCCGAGATCGGCGGTGATCGCCGTGCCGGCCACTCCGGCGAGCACGATCGCGTCCACGAACGGCGCGAACTCCCGGACCGACGAGAGCACGAAGAAGCCGCCGAGCCGGTCCAGCGCGCCGAACAGGACGAGGAAGTTGGCCGCCTGCAGGCCCGGCGCCTCGTAGCCGAACGCGATCGTCGAGACCAGCAGCGGGAACCAGCACAGCTTCATCGCGAACAGGAACTGGCCGACGAACTCGCTGCCGTACGGGTACGGCGGCCGCACCGCCGAGACGAGCGTGCGGCCGGTGAGGATCATCATGTTGCCGACCTCTTCCAGCACGGATTTGGTCGGCAGGAACGCTCGGTCGGCGGCTGCTCTGATCAACGGTTCTCGATCCTCCCAGGGGTGTGATGCCGGCCCGCTCGGGCGAGGCTGGGCAAAGCCTACCCAGGAAGGGGGCAACTACCAACAGACAACCGGCGTAATGGCCCGACCCCACCGGGTTTGAGCCGGGAAGCTCCGTGGTATGTTCCGCCCGCGGTGAGCTGGAGAACGAGGAGCTGCGGGATGATCGTCGGCGTCGCCACGACGCTGGTCATCTCGGCCTGCGGCAGCGGCGCCAACCAGGCGGCCAACGAGCGCAACGGGAAGTTCCCGGTCACCGTGACCACCGCCGCGTTCCCGGCCTCGCAGCACCTGTCCCAGCACGAGCACCTCGTGATCACGGTCCGCAACGCCGGGCGCAAGGCGATCCCGAACGTGGCGGTGACGATCTGCAACGTCACCTGCGCGTACCCGGCGTCCAAGGGCGAGGGGTCGAGCTCGTCGGCGTTCGCGGCTGACATCAACCAGCCCTACCTGGCCAATCCGTCGCGGCCGCTGTGGGTCATTGACAAGGCCCCGGGCGCCTGTGGCTACAGCTGCCACAACGGCGGCCAGGGCGCGGCGGTGACGGCCTACGCCAACACCTGGGCGCTGGGACGGCTCGCCCCCGGCCACACCGCGCGCTTTGACTGGGCGGTGACCGCCGTGTCGACCGGCCGGCACGTCGTCGCCTGGGAGGTCGCCGCCGGCCTCAACGGCAGAGCGAAGGCCGTGCGCACAGACGGATCGACGCCGCACGGAGCCTTCACGGTCACCGTCGCCGGCGCCCCGGCGCAGTCCTACGTCAACAACAACGGGCAGATCGTCACCACGGCGCAGTAAGCGCGGCGCAGTAAGCGCGCACCCCTGCCGGCGCGGGTCCTCGCGGTCAGGTGCTCGACGACGTGGCCCAGATGTTGAGCGCGCCGTCGACGGCGTAGCGGTCGATCTCGCTGAGCTCGCCGTCGTCGAGGTCGGCTCGCTCCAGCGCGGCGACGGTGTTCTCCAGCTGGGCGACGCTCGAGGCGCCGACGAGCGCCGAGGTCACCCGCCGATCGCGCAGCACCCAGGCGATCGCCAGCTGCGCCAGGCTCTGACCGCGTCGCTGCGCGATCTCGTGCAGCGCGCGCACCCGCTCGAGGTTCTCGGGGGTGATGAGATCCGCTGAGAAGTTCAGGCCGCGCCGCACGCGCGAGTCCTCGGGAACGCCGTCGAGGTACTTGTTGGTGAGCAGCCCCTGGGCGAGCGGCGAGAAGGCGATGGCGCCTACGCCCTCGCGCTCGAGCACCCCGAGCAGCTCGGGCTCGATCCAACGGTTGAACATCGAGTAGGACGGCTGGTGGATGAGCAGCGGCGTCCCCAGGTGGCGCAGGATCTCGATCGCCTCTTCGGTCCGCCGCGGTGAGTAGGACGAGATCCCGACGTACAGAGCCTTACCCTGGCGCACGGCGCTGTCGAGCGCGCCCATCGTCTCCTCGAGCGGGGTGTCGGGATCGGCGCGGTGCGAGTAGAAGATGTCGACGTACTCCAAGCCCATGCGGGCCAGGCTCTGATCGAGGCTCGACAGCAGGTACTTGCGGCTGCCCAAGTCGCCGTACGGACCGGGCCACATGTCGTAGCCGGCCTTGGTCGAGATGACGAGCTCGTCGCGCAGGCGGGCAAAGTCCTCGCGCAGGATGCGCCCGAAGTTGAGCTCGGCCGAGCCGTACGGGGGGCCGTAGTTGTTGGCGAGATCGAAGTGGGTGATGCCGAGATCGAAGGCGCGGCGCAGGATCGCCCGCGAGATCCCGAGCGGCCGATCGTCCCCGAAGTTCTGCCACAGGCCGAGCGAGATCGGCGGCAGTTTCAGGCCACTGCGGCCGCAGCGGCGGTACCCCGACTGCTCGTAGCGATCGGCCGCCGGCGCATACGCCGAGGCCGGGCCGATCTCAGCGTCGAGTGGCATCCGCGACAGTATTTCAGGTGGGACGAGCTTGGGTCGGGCTGACGCCCGCCCTTTGGTTTTCAGCGGCGGCGGGCGCCAGGCGGGCGGCGTGGATCGCCTCGGCGATCCACCCGTGAGCGGCCTTCGCCGTCCGGCCGACTGACGTGGCCGCGGTTTGGCCATTGGGATAGTGACCCGCCGGGGCCCGTGGCTTAGGCTTTCGACTCGTCTCCACGAGACCGTCCATTGACGCGCGCCTCCGCCGCCGAGGCCGACAGGAAGGGAACACCCAGAGAGCATGCCCATTCGCCAGAAGAACGTGAACGCAGCGCAGTGGAGCCTGAACGGCCACGGGATCGGGGCGCCGGACCTCACCGCCTCCGACAACCAGGTGTTCGGGGAGAATGTGTTCAGCCCGGCGATCCAGCGCCAGCGGCTGCCCAAGGACGTGTACAAGAAGCTGTCCAAGACCCTGGCCAAGGGCGAGGCGCTCGACACGACGCTGGCCGACGCCGTGGCGCTGGCGATGAAGGATTGGGCGATGGAGAAGGGCGCGACCCACTACGCCCACGTGTTCCAGCCGCTCACCGGGCTCACCGCCGAGAAGCACGACAGCTTCTACTCGCCCACCGGCGAGGGAACGGCGCTGGCCGAGTTCTCCGGCAAGGAGCTGATCCAGGCCGAGCCCGACGCGTCGTCGTTTCCCACCGGCGGCATCCGCGCGACGTTCGAGGCCCGCGGCTACACCGCGTGGGATCCGACGAGCCCGGCGTTCATCCTGGAGAACCCCAACGGCGCGCTGCTGTGCATCCCCACCGCGTTTGTGTCCTGGACCGGGGAGGCGCTCGATCACAAGATCCCGCTGCTGCGTTCGATGGATGCGCTGTCCAAGTCGGCGATGCGCGCGCTGAAGCTGCTCGGCAACCAGGGGTCGGCCCGCGTGTTCACGACGGTCGGGCCCGAGCAGGAGTACTTCCTGATCGACGAGCAGTACTACTTCGAACGCCCGGACCTGGTGACCACCGGCCGGACCCTGTTCGGCGCCAAGCCGGCCAAGGGCCACGAGCTCGACGATCACTACTTCGGGTCGATCCCCGAGCGGGTGCTCGCCTGCATGCTCGACACCGAGAAGGAGTTGGCCAAGCTCGGCATCCCGATCAAGACCCGCCACAACGAGGTGGCGCCTGCCCAGTACGAGGTAGCGCCGATCTTCGAGAACTCCAACGTCGGCGCCGACCATCAGCAGCTGACGATGCAGATCATGCAGAACGTCGCCCGCCGCTACGGCCTGGTCTGCCTGCTGCACGAGAAGCCGTTCGCTGGCGTCAACGGCTCGGGCAAGCACAACAACTGGTCGATGGGCACCGATGACGGGGAGAACCTGCTCGAGCCGGGCGACACGCCGCACGAGAACCTCCAGTTCCTGTTCTTCTGCGCGGCGGTCATCCAGGCGGTGAACAAGCACCAGGGCCTGCTGCGGGCGTCGATCGCGTCGCCCGGCCAGGACCATCGCCTCGGTGCCAACGAGGCGCCGCCG
>DATCFW010000106.1:0-8669 GCA_036509295.1 Solirubrobacteraceae bacterium
CCCCTTTGCAAACGAAGCGGGAACCGTCCCGGTCAGCCGCCGCTGACCTCGAGCACGAGCTTGCCGGTGTTCTCGCCGCGGAACAGTCGCAGCAGCGCGTCCGGGAAGCCCGCCACGCCGCCGGTGGCGACGTCCTCGAACGTCTTGAGGCGGCCGTCGGCCAGCCATCCGGCCATCTCCTGAGCGGCCTCGCCGTAGCGCGCCGCGAAGTCGAACACGAGGAACCCCGTCATCGAGGCGCGGTTGACCAGCAGCGACATGTAGTTGACGGGACCGTACATGCCCTCGGTGGCGTTGTACTGGGAGATCGCCCCGCACAGGGCGACGCGCGCGTTGCGCGCCAGCTGAGCGAGCGCGGCGTCGAGGATCTCGCCGCCGACGTTGTCGAAGTACACGTCGATGCCGTCGGGGCAGTGCTGGCGCAGCGCCTTGGCGACGTCGTCTGACTTGTAGTCCACGCAGGCGTCGAAGCCGAGCTCCTGGACCACGTGGCGGCACTTCTCCGCGCCGCCGGCGATCCCAACCGCGCGGCAGCCCTTGATCTTGGCGATCTGACCCACCACCCCGCCGACCGCGCCGGCCGCGCCCGAGACGACGACGGTGTCGCCCTCCTTGGGCTTGCCGATGTCGAGCAGCCCGAAGTAGGCGGTCATGCCCGGCATCCCGAGCGTGCTGATGTACACCGGCAGCGGCGCGAGCGCCGGGTCCACCTTGATCAGCGCGTCACCGGCCAGCGTCGCGTACTCCTGGATCCCGGTGACGCCGGTGACGTGATCCCCCGGCGCAAAGCCGGGGTGCTCGGAGGCGACGACCTCGCCGCACCCGCCGGCACGCATGACCTCGCCGAGCCCGACCGGTGGGATGTAGGACCGCCCGTCGTTCATCCAGCCCCGCATCGCCGGATCGAGCGAGAGGTATTTGACCTTGACCAGCACCTCGCCGTCGCCGGGCTCGGTCACCGGCTCCTCGGTGTGGTCCCAGTCGGTCTGCTTGGGCAGTCCGACGGGGCGGGCGGCAAGCCGGACCTGGCGATTGACGGCATCCATTGCGTTCCTCCACCATCTCAGTCTTGGCGCCGGTCGCGTCGCGACCGGCAGGTGGCGCGAGCCTAGCGCGCGGCCGGCTCAGTCGACGAAGCGGAACGTGCCGACGGCGTCGGTCAGCTCGAACAGCTTGTGCACCGCCCGGGGTCCGCGGCGCAGACGCAGCTCGTGCCCCCGCTCCCGGAACCGGCGGTGGCCGTGGAGCAGCACCTGCAGGCCGGCCGCATCGAGGAACTCGAGCTCGGAGAGATCGACCAGCACCGTGCCGACGCCGCGCCGCCACGCCACATCGAGCTCGCGCTCCAGCGCCGGCGCCGAGGCCAGGTCCAGCTCGCCGCGCAGCGCCAGCACCACCTCATCCGGACCCGGCTGCACTCCAATCGCCAGGCCGCCGAGCGCGACGGCGTCGGCGGCGGCGCTGCCGTCCCGCTCGGACACGAACATCGGCACCGAGACCCGGGCAGTGGCCAGGCACCGGGGGCAGCGACTGAGACGCAGGAACGATGCCCGGAGGGGGACCGTCAGTCCGCACCGCGGACAGCTCATGTGCAGGTTGGCCACGTCCCTGGATGCGGTCATCGTGGTGGTCACGTCGATTCCGCATCGGGTCTAACAGTCCCGCCGGCTCATCGCACGGCGGCCGGTACGGACCCGAACGTCTGGATCCGGACACGGGCCGCTCGGGTCACTCGCCGGAGCGGGCGCGCTCCATGTCGTCGGCGAGCGCGAGGTGTCGGTATGACGATCACGGCGGCGGGGGGGCCGCCGGTCAGCAGGCGATCCGGGCGCTGGCGGGCCGGCCAGGCGCACCGACGCCCGCGCGCCGAGCGCCGGCACCGACCAGCACTCGCGGCCGGCGCGGCGAACCGCCCCGGGCGCCCGCACCAGCTCGAGCGGCAGGCGCAGCACGGTGCAGGCGGTCACGGCGAGCACCGTCCCCTCCCGATCGATGCCAGTGAAACGTTAGCGAAGCGCCGGCGTCGAAAACCTGAATCATGCTGGAGGTTTGCCGCGATCCGCCGGCCGCTGCGGAGCGGGCTACGCCGTGGTCGCCGGGGCGATCTCGATCTCGGCGCCCGCCGCCGCGGCGGCGTGCTCGCGGCTGTCACGTGAGGAGATGAGGACCATGGCCAGGATCGCACCGACCACGGCGAACCCGGCCCCGACGAGAAACGCGCGGTCAAAGCCCTTGGTGAGCGCGACCGCCGTGGTGTGGACGCCGGCGTGCAGGACGCTCTGGGTGCGACTGTTGGCGATCGTCGCCAGGATCGCCAGCCCGAGCGCGCCCCCGACCTGTTGCGAGGTGTTGATCAGTCCCGAGGCAAGGCCGGCCTCCTCCGGCTGGGTTCCGGTCACGGCGGCGATCGTCACCGGCACGAACGCGAGTCCCAGCCCGACGGCGGCGAGCAGCGACGGCCCGAGTACATCGGCGGCGAACGAGCCGCCCGGCGCCGGCACGCGGGAGAACCACAGCAGGCCGCCGGCGATCAGCAACAGGCCGGCGACGAGCGGCGGCTTGAAGCCCAGGCGGTTGACGAGCTGCGCGGCCCCGCCGGCCGACAGGATGATCCCGATCGCCAGCGGCAGGTAAGACACGCCGGCCTTGATCGGCGAGTCGTGCAGCACATCCTGGAGGTAGAGCGAGATGAAGAAAAACATGGAGAACAGGGACATGCCGATCAGCAGCCCGACGATGTTCGCGCCACGCAGTGTCCGCAGGCGGAAGATCGAGAACGGCATCAGCGGGTTGCGCGAGCGCACCTCGATCGCGAGGAACGCCACGAGCAGGACGGCGGCGCCGGCGAGGCGCAGGATCGTCGCCGTCGATCCCCACCCCGAGTTGACGGCGTCGACGACGGCGTATACGAGCAGCGCCAGGCCGGCGGTGACGGTTGCGGCGCCGGGGATGTCGAACGTCCTCGTCGCGTCGTCGGAGCGGCTCTCGACGAGCGTCCGCGGCGCCAGCAGCGCCGCCGCGATCCCGATCGGGACGTTGACGAACAACACCCACCGCCAGCTCAGACCGCTGGTGAGAATCCCGCCCAACAGGACGCCGGCCGCGCCCCCGGCGCCGGCGACCGCGCCCCAGATGCCGAGGGCTCGATTGCGTTCGGCACCCTCGGCGAACGTCGTGGTGATGATCGACAGCGCCGCCGGTGAGACGATCGCGGCCCCGAGGCCCTGAACGGCGCGAGCGGCGATCAGCCACCCCTCGGATTGGGCGATCCCACCGGCGAACGAGGCCAGGGAGAACAGCACCAGGCCGAGCATGAACATGCGCCGTCGCCCGAGGGGATCCGCCATCCGCCCCCCGAGCAGCAGGAAGCCGCCGAACGTGAGTGTGTACGCGTTGACGACCCAGGACAGGTCGGCGCGCGCGAAATGCAGGTGGGCGCCGATCGACGGCAGCGCGACGTTGACGATCGACGCGTCGATCACGATGACGAACTGCGTCATCGCCAGCAGCAGCAGCGCCAAATTCTTCCCCCGCGGCGTGTAGTCGGGCGCGGTGGGCGACGTCGTCATCGAGCAGGCCTCCGGTTCCGTGTGCCGCCCAGACTGTAGAGCCCGGTGACCCTCGTCTCAGCCCCGGTCACGGCAGCCGTCCCGCCGTTCGTACCGACGCCACCCCCGCCGCCGCCAGCAGCACCATCCCGGCGATCGCGAACACGAACGTGATCTCCCGCTTGCGACTCACACTGCCCAGTTCGCTGCCGAGCCGCCGGTAGATGGAGCTGAGCTGGTCGGCGCTCTGCGCGTTGAAGGCGCGCGCCCCGGACACCTGCGCGATCTGCGCCATCAGCTGGGGATCGGGCGGGACCGACACCGGCGGTCCGAACGGGTTGGGGTTGGCGAGCACGCCGCCGGCGGTGCCGAGCGCGACCGTGTAGATCGGGACCCGGTCGCGACCGGCCGAGCGGGCCACCGCGACCGGATCGGGCCCGGCGTTGGCCGCACCGTCTGACAGGAGCACGATCGCCGCCGGCGCGTGCTTGGGGTTGGCGCCCTGGAGCAGCTGCAGCGCGAGCTCGAGCGCGTCGCCGGTGTCGGTGCCACCGGTGGCCGACTGCCCGTCGATGACGGCGCGCGCCGCGGCGTGATTCGCCGCCGGGCCCTGGACCGCGTCCGGCGAGCTCCCGAACCCGATCGCGCCGACGCGGACCGTGCTGGGCAGCTCGCTGATGAACGTGTTCGCGGCGGCGACCGCGGCGGCCAGGCGGGTCGGCTGCACGTCGGTCGCGGCCATCGACCCCGAGTGATCGGTGACGAGCATCAGCGACGCCTCGTTGGTGGCGACGCGGTACGTCGCCTGCGGGCGGGCGAGCGCGATCGCCAGCGCGGCGACGGCGGCCAGCACGAGCCCGGCGGGGAGGTGGCGGGTCCACGACGGTCGCGCCGCCACCGCCGCGCGCACCGTCGAGACCGCGGGGAAGCGAACCGCGTACTTCGTCGCCCGCCGCCGCGCGACGAGGTAGGCGACGAGCGCTACCGGGACGAGCACGAGCGCGAGCAGCCACAGCGGCGCGGCGAAGCTCATCGCAGCTGGCGCCCCAACTCGACGAGCCAATCCTGCGCGGTGGAGAGCGTCGTGTGGTGCACGCGCAGGCGGCGCAGCTCTGAGGCCAGCGCCTGGCGACGTTCGCGCTCGAGCTCGGCGAAGCGCTCGCGGACGCGGCGGCGGCCGGTGTTGACCTGCACCCGCGCGCCCGTCTCGGGATCAACGAGCATCAGCTGCCCGACCGCCGGCAGCTCGGACTCGCGGGGATCGACGATCTCCACCGCGAGCACCGAGTGGCGAATGCGCAGCGACCCGAGCGGCCGCTCCCAGCCCCGCTGATCGCGAAAGTCGGAGATCGCGACGACGAGGCCGGGCTGACCGGCCAGCCGACCCGCCCGGGCCAGCGCGTCCGCCAGCGCCTCGGTGTCCTGGCGCCCGTCGGGCGCGACGCCTGCCGCCAGCTCACGGCGCAGGGCGACCATCCCCGGCTTGGAGCCGCGCGGCGGCAGCACCCGCGGTGCGCCGGCGCCGAACGTCACCAGCGCGACGCTGCCGGCGCGACGGACGGCGACCCGCCCGAACACCAGCGCAGCTCCCTCGGCGACGTCGGCCTTGAGCCGGCGTGCGGTGCCGAACGCCATCGACGGCGAGATGTCGAGCACGATCCAGGTCGTCAGCGCGCGCTCGGGGACGTGGAGGCGGACGTGCGGCTTGCCAGTCCGAGCGCTCGCCGCCGCGTCGATGTGGCGAACGTCGTCGCCGAGCTCGTACGGACGCAGCTGCGCGAGCTCGGTGCCCAGGCCGACGCCCGCGGCGCGGCGATCCCCGGGCAGCGTCCGCGCCACCAGCCGGTTGACGGCCAGATCGAGCGCCTCGATCAGCGGCTGCGCCAGCGGGCCGGGGCCCTGGCGCGCCGCCGGGGGCGCGAGCAGCCGCTCGGTCACGCGCTCATCAACCCCCCGGGCGGCGGATCGGCCCGGTCGGCACGCATGAGACGCCGCTCGCCCGGCTCCGGAACGGCCGCCAGCACGCGCTCGAGTAGCTCGTCGGCGGTCACGCCCTCGCTGAGCGCGTCGTAGGAGAGCACGATCCGGTGACGCAACAGATCGGGCGCGAGGTCACGGATGTCGCGCAGCTCGACGTGTCCGCGGCCGCGCAGCAGTGCCAGCGCCCGCGCCGCACCGACGAGCCCGATGGGGCCGCGCGGACTGGACCCGAACTCGACCAGGCCGGCCATCTCGTCGAGCCCGTGCTGGACCGGGTGCCGGGTGGCGTCGGCGAGCGCGACGGCATAGCCGATGACCTCGCGATCGACGATCACCGTCTTCGTCGCCGCGGCGTGGCGGCGCAGATCCTCGAGGGACAGGCATTCGCGAACGTCGGCCGCGGCCTGGAGGCTGCGTCCGACGACCGCCGCCTCCTCGCCGACGCTCGGGTAGTCGACGACGATCTTCATCAGGAAGCGATCGACCTGGGCCTCGGGCAACGGGTAGGTGCCCTCGGACTCGATCGGGTTCTGGGTCGCCATCACGATGAACGGCAGCGGCACCGGGTAGCTGGACCCACCGATCGTCACCTGCTGCTCCTGCATGACCTCGAGCAGCGCCGACTGCACCTTCGCCGGCGCCCGGTTGATCTCATCGGCGAGCAGGAAGTTGTGGAACACCGGTCCGAGCTCGGTGTCGAAGCCACCGGTGTCGGGCCGCCACACCCGGGTGCCGACGAGGTCCGCCGGCACGAGATCCGGGGTGAACTGAATGCGGCCGTAGGTGCCGCCCAGCGATGCCGCCAGCGTCTTGACCGTCAGCGTCTTGGCCAGTCCGGGGACGCCCTCCAGCAGCACGTGACCGCCGGCGAGCAGGCTGACGAGCAGGCGCTCGAGCATCGCGTCCTGCCCGACGATCACCCGCTTGATCTCGTAGAGCACCTGCTGCAGGGCCTCGCGCGCCTCACCGCGGCGCTGGTTGGTCTCCTCGATATCGGTCATCTGTCCTCCGTGGGTGGGTGCACGTCGTGGGGTGCCTACACGAGCCGGCCGAACCAGAGCAGTGACAGGCCGCCGCCGACGATCAGCAGCGCCAGGCCGCCGCCGACGAATCCTGCCGTCAGCTCGCGTTTCACCTGCTTGTGGCCGAGCTGGGTGGCGAGGTGCGCGTACACGGCGCTCGCGTGGGCGCTGTCGGCGGCGGTGTAGGCACGCCCCCCCGACGCGGCGGCGATCTGGGCCAGCTCCTGCGAACTCACCGGCACCGGCGCGTTGACGGTCACCGAGCCGTGCCGGATCGGGATCGTGCCGTGCGCGGTTCCGAGCGCGATCGTATAGACGGGAATGTGATCGGCCTTGGCCTGACGGGCCGCCGCCACCGGGCCCGGGCCAACGTTCGACGAGCCGTCAGACAGGAGCACGATCGCGCCCGGGGGGCGCTTGCCGCCCTTCGCCGGCAGCATCGTCAGGGCGTGCAGTGCCGTCGTGATCGCCGCGCCGATCGCGGTGCCGCCCCCGCCGGGGCGCAGTTGGGCGATCGCGCCCTCGGTGAGCGCGTGGTCGGTGGTGGGTGACTGCAGCACGGTCGGTCGGCGGGCGAACTCGACCTGCCCGACGAGAACGGAGGCGGGGACGCCCGCGACGAACCGTGTGCCGGCGCGCTTCGCCGCCGCCAGCCGCGACGGCCGGACATCCGTCGACGTCATCGAGCTGCTGATGTCGTTCTCGAGCATGATCGCCGCGCTGTCGACCGGGACGGCCACGGTTCGCTGCGGGCGGGCGGCGGCGACGATCAGCACGGTGACGGCGATCGCGAACACGAGCATCGGCGCGTGACGGCGCCAGCGGGGGCGGCGCGGGGCCACCGATGGCGTCAACGCCGGGGCGGTGAACGCCGCGGCGGCGGCATTCCGGCGGCGCTGCTCGCGGGCGTACCACGCGATCAGCGCCGGGATGGCGACGAGCGCGAGCAGCACGAGCGGCGCCGCGAAGCTCACGGGTAGGCGGACGGCGGCGCGGCCAGCGTGACCGCGGTCTGATAGCTCGAGGAGCCCTGGCTCACCTGGAGTTGCACCTGGTCACCGCTGTGCACGCCCCGGATCGCTGGGGCGATGTCGCCGGTGCCGTTGATCTGCCGGTTGTTGATCCTGGTGATCACCTCGCCAGATTCCAGGCCGGCGCGGTCACCCTCGCTGCCGAGCCGCACGGTCTCGATCACCGCCTCGCCCGGCGGCAGGGTCTGGATCTCCATCCCGAGCCAGGTGATCGGGCGCGGGGTTGCACTCGCCGTGGTCGTGGCCGTGGCCGTGCCCGCCGCCGTGGCCGTCCCCGGCGCCGGTGCCGGTGCCGGTGCCGGCAGCGATCCGCCGGCGATGGTCGAGCCCGGCGATCCCGACGACCCGGGCAGGGCGGTCAGCCCCCACGCACCGGCGGCGACGATCAGGACCGCGACGACCGCGATGGGAAGCGCGCGCCGCAGCCGCGGTGACAGACGCGCGGGCGGGCGAGCGCGCCGGGGGGTCGGGCTCACCGGGGAGGCGGGCTCGGCGGCGGGCTCCGGGGTGCGGCGCCCGGCGGGCGGCGGCGCCGCGGCGGCGGGCTCGTCCTCCCAGTCGCCCGACCAGAGATGCTTGGGTCCAGTCATACGGTGCGCGTCAAGCTACGCGGTGTTGGTGAGAGGCGCTTAAGAGCGTCGCCCGGATCAGCGAGCACCATCCTCAGGTTTCGAGCTGCTCGGAGAGTTCGAGCCAGGCCGCTTCCAGCTCGTCGCGGGTCGCCGCCAGCGCCGTCAGCTCCTCCGAGAGCTGGTGGAGGCGGTGCGCGTCGCTGGCCGCCGCCGTCATTGCCACCTCAAGCTCCTGGTGGCGAGTCTCCGCGCGGGCCAGCTCGCGTTCGGTGCGGATGAGCTCCTTCTGCGCCGTCCGGCGCTGCCCGCCCCGGCTCGGTGCGGCGGGCGGGGTCCGGGGCCGGGTCCGGGTCCCGGTCCGTGCCTACGGTGACGGCGCGACGCGAGCGGGGTCCGGTGCGACGCGGGCGGTGTCCGGGTCGACGGCGGCGCGCAGCTCGAGGTACTGGTCCACCCCGCCGGGCAGGTGACGAATCGATCCGTCGCCCATCAACTCGTACACGTCATCGCACACCC
>DATCFW010000107.1:0-7041 GCA_036509295.1 Solirubrobacteraceae bacterium
GGGGTGGCGTAGCCGCGCGCTCACGCGGCGTGACGGGACCGCACCGCCGTAGGTGCGCAGCTCAGCCGCGGTCAGCGTCGACGGACGCCAGTGATCGACGTCGAGGTGCACCCAAATCGAGACCGCCTCGACGTCGGGCTCGACGACTCCGGCCTCGCCGATCGCGACGATGTCGGTCCGGCGCTCGGCCCACATCCGCCCCAGCCCGCTGCAGAACGTCGTCAGCTCGTAGCGCCCGCCGAACCGGGGGAAGCGGTTGACGCGGATTCTGGTCCGCCGGACGACCCAGACCGCGGCGTCCTCGAGGCCGGCGTCCTGCACGTCGGCATAGGCGATGTCCTGAAGCCAGTCGGCGAGCGCGTCGACGCGCACGCGGCCCGAGGGCGCGCAATCGGCGAACCCCGGCCGGCGCTGCTGGGTGAACGCCCGGACCCCGGAATGGCGCGCGACGAGATGGTTGTGGTCCCCACTCACGCGCGCCGCACCGAAAACCCGGGCCGTAGGTCAGTCCGGTCGGCGCATCGCCGACAACACCCAGGCCACGAACACGGCCTGGAACGGCAGCCGGGCCCACAGGCTGACGGGGCCGCCCGGCACCTTGTGGTACCGGTCGGAGTTCATCGCCATGTGCAGGTTGGCCGGGAACACCGCCACGAGGGTCGTGATCAGCCACCAACCGGCCAGTTTCCGGCGCCGGGGCACCATCAGCCCGGCGCCACCGACGATCTCGGCCACGCCACTGGCGTAGACCATCGCGTCCGGGGCGGGGACGTACGGCGGCATGATCTGGCGGTACAGCTTCGGCTTGACGAAGTGCATGAGGCCGGCGAACACGAAGAACGGGCCGGTCAGACGCCGAATGAGGGTCATCGCCCGCACGCTATCGAAGTTCGGACATCTGCCGATAACCACGAGTGTGGGGCGGGCCGATCGGCCCGCTCTCACCGGCATCGGTCTGCGCCGACGCCGTCCCTCGACCTGGAATCCGTGCCCCGCTTGATGCCCAACTCGATCGAGAGCGCCGCAATGCGCCAGCTGACGGAGCTGCTCGCCCGTGTCTCGGAGTCCCGGACCGAGAAGCGGGCCGCGAAGCAGGCCGTCTCGATCACCCATCGCGTGGCCGAGGCCGAGTTCTGCGTGCTCGTCCGCAACGGCTCGCTGGCCGCCGCCGCGGGGTTCACCGGCGGCACCGTGCCCGTCCGCGAGCTGGCCGATGCGGCGCGGCGCGGCGCCGCCGCCACCACCCTGCCGGAGCTCGGCCGGCGCGAGCTCGTGTACGCAGCGCTCGAGGGCGAGCCGGCCAGCTGGCTGGTGATCGGCCGCACCGAGCCGTTCGGCGACGTTCACCGCGAGCTGCTCGCCGCGGTGGCCCACGTGCTCACCCTCACGCTTCAGGTCGTCCGCGCCGCCGACGGCCAGGATGACCTGCGCCGCCGCCGCCAGCACGAGGTCCTCCAACGCCAGCGGGCCGAGCGCGAGCTGGCCCACCAGGCCGTCCACGACCGCCTCACCGGCCTGCCCAACCGGACCCTGATGCGCGATCGGGCCAAGAGCGCGCTCGAGCGGGCCCGTCACGACGACCGGTTCGTCGCCGCGCTGTTCATCGACATCGATCACTTCAAGCTCGCCAACGACGCGCTTGACCACACCCGCGGCGATCAGCTGCTGGCGATGATCGGCGCCCGGCTGCAGTCGGTCGTGGCGCTCGAGGACGACGGGCCCCGCAGCCTCGCCCTCGGTCACCACGGCGGCGACGAGTTCATCGTCCTGTGCGAGGCGCTCGCCACCGAGCGCGACGCGGTGCTCGTCGCCGAGCAGATCCGCGACGGGCTGCGGGCGCCGTTCTTCATCGGCGGCCAGCCGGTGAAGCTGACCGCCAGCGTCGGGATCGCCTTCGCGGCCACCGCCGATGATGACGACGACGCGGAGGCGCTCGACGCCGACGGCCTGCTGCGCGACGCCGACACCGCGCTGGCCCGGGCCAAGGAGCTGGGACGCGATCGCTGCGAGATCTTCGACGAGCAGATGCGCGTCCGCCTGCTCGATCGCGCCGCGCTGGACGCCGATCTGCGGGCCGGGCTGGAGCGGGGCGAGCTGCGCCTGCGCTATCAGCCCGTGGTGACCGCCGCCGACGAGCGGTTGGTGGCGTGCGAGGCGCTGCTGCGCTGGCAGCACCCGACGCGCGGCCTGCTCGGCCCCGGAGAGTTCATCGCCCTGGCCGAGGAGACCGACCTGATCGTCTCGATCGGTACCTGGGTGATCGATGAGGCCTGCCTCCAGATCAAGCGCTGGCGCGACGCTCATCCGGCCCAGCTCGGCGTCCGGGTGTCGGTCAACGTGTCGGCGCGGCAGCTGTCCCCGGCGCTCGTGGACATCGTCGAGCAGGCGCTCGCCCGCAACGAGCTGCACCCGTCCCAGCTCGCGCTGGAGATCACCGAGAGCCTGCTGATCGAGCAGACCGAGCGCGCCCGCGAGGTGCTGGCGCAACTGAAGACCGTCGGCGTGGCGATCGTGCTCGACGACTTCGGCACCGGCTACTCGTCGCTCGGCTACCTCAACGAGTTCCGCCTGGACCAGCTCAAGCTCGACCGCTCGTTCACCGCCGAGCTCGGCCGCGATTCCCGGAGCGCCAAGATCGTCGCGGCGACGATCGAGATGGGCCGAGCGCTGGGGATGACGGTGGTCGCCGAGGGCGTCGAGACCTCGCTTCAGCTCGACGTCCTCAAGCGGCTGGGCTGCGACTACATCCAGGGCTTTCTGTTCGCGCGCCCCGAGCCCGAAAACGAGGTCTTCGATCGCATCCGCACCGCCTACGAGGGTGATCGCACCGTCGCCGAGCGGGAGCCCGCCGGAGAGTTGCCGGCGCGCGCGGTGCCGCGGTTCGCTCCCCAGCCGGCCGACCTCGCCGAGGCGCAGAACCGCCGTAGGCTTGGGCGCCTCGCCGGGGTCCTGTTCGCCGCGGGCGGGGTGCTGGCGATTCCGGCCGACCTGGCGATGGGCTCGCCCGCGGTCCCGGCGACCCTGCTGCTGACGGCGATGGCCATCGTTACCGGCCTCATCTGCTGGCGGGTCCCGTGGGAGCGGCTCTCCGCCGGCTGGCTGCAGCTGGCAGCGGCGCTGGCGACGATCGAGGTGACGGTGTCGACGGTCGTCGACGGCCGCCACGGCAGCGTCCTGAACTTCTTCTACGCACTGGTCGCGACCGCGATCGCCTACGCCTTCCGTGACCGCCGGATCGTCGCTGCCCAGCTCGCCCTCATCGCGGTGGCGATGGCGCTGCCGCCGCTGCTCGTGCCCGACCAGCCGCCGGACGCGGTGTCCCGCATGTTGATGGCGGTGACGATGACGATCGCGCTCACCGGCGTCATCGTCTACATGCGCGAGCAGCTCGAGTGCAGCGCCACCGCGATGCGCGAGCTCGCGGGCCGCGATCCGCTCACCGACGTCGCCAACTACCGGCTGCTGCACGAGCGCCTGGACTATGAGCTGCACCGCCACCAGCGAGTCAGCGGCCAGCTCGCGGTGCTGCTCATCGATCTGGACCGGTTCAAGCAGGTCAACGAGCGCCACGGCCACGCCGCCGGCGACGACGTCCTGCGCCGCGTCGCGCTGACGTTGCGCGACACCGTCCGCCAGCAGGACACGGTCGCGCGGCAGGGAGGAGACGAGTTCGCGGTGCTCGCGCCGGAGACCGACGCGGAGGGCGCGGCGATGCTCGCCGCCCGGCTGCGCGAGCGCCTGAGCCTCGTCCAGTTCGCCGGGGACACCGTCGACGCCACCATCGGCTGGGCGCTGTACCCCGCGGACGGCCGCTCGGCCGAGACGCTGCTGGCCCATGCCGACGGCCGGCTGCTCGCCGCCAAGCACGCGCCGGGGGTGATCGCCCGGGCCCCGGGAGCCGAGCTGGCCAGCATCGGTCCGGGCGCAGTTCACGCATCCGTCTTAGACGTTTCATAGCGCCGGCTTCAGAGGGCGGCGGATGCTGCTCTCAATCACCTCGACGACTGTGAGCCGGCCATGACCACCATCCTCACCCCCCGCCCGACGGCCGAACCCGCCAGTCCGGCACTGCCGCGGGGCGGGCGGGTCCGCATCGACATCGTCGTCCCGGTCTACAACGAGGCGGCGGCGCTCCAGGATTCGATCCGGCGGCTGCACGCGTTCCTCTCAGCTGCGCTGCCCTACGAGTGGCGCATCGTCATCGCCGACAACGCCAGCACCGACGCGACCCTGCCACTCGCGCGGGCGCTCGCGCTCGAGCTCGATCACACGACGGTGCTGCACCTGGGGGCCAAGGGCCGCGGCCGGGCGCTCCGCTGCGCCTGGATGGCGAGCGACGCCGACGTCGTCGGCTACATGGACGTCGACCTCTCGACCGATCTGCGCGCATTGGCGCCGCTGCTCGCGCCGCTCATCTCCGGGCGCAGCGAGGTGGCGATCGGCACCCGGCTGGCCACCGGCGCCCGCGTCGTCCGCTCACCCAGGCGCGAGCTCATCTCGCGGTCCTACAACCACCTGCTGCGCCTCGGGCTGCAGGCGCGGTTCTCCGACGCGCAGTGCGGATTCAAAGCGATGCGAGCCGACGCCGCCCGGCAGCTGCTGCCCAAGGTGCGCGACGACGGCTGGTTCTTCGACACCGAGCTGCTCGTCCTCGCCCAGCGGCACGGGATGCGGATCCACGAGGTCGCCGTCGACTGGATCGACGATCCCGACTCGCGCGTGGACATCCTGGCGACGGCGCTCACCGACCTGCGCGGGGTCATCCGGCTGCGCTTCGCCGGTCACGACCCGTCCGGCGCCAAGAACACAATGCGCCGATGCCCGACAACGCCGGCGGCCTGGTCTACGGGACGATCCTCGTAGCCACGCTGCTGTCCGCCGAGAGCGCCCGCCGGGAGACCTACGTCACGACGGTCGCCGCGGTGCTCGTCACCCTGCTCGCGTACTGGCTGACGATCTCGTATGCGGAGTTCGCCGGCGAGCGGCTCGAGCGCGGTGCGCACTTCAACTACGGTGGCTTCGCCCGCACGGCCGTCCACGAGCTGGCGCTCCTCTATGGCGCCGCCGTGCCGCTGCTGGTGCTGCTCCTGATGTGGGCGACCGGAGCGGCGCTCAGCACCGCGGTGAGCGCGGCGGTCTGGTTCGCCGCCGCCGCGATCGTCGGCACCGAGATCCTGATCGGCGTTCGCGCCGAGCTCACCGGGCGCGAGCTCGTCCGCCAATCCGCGTTCGGGGCCCTGCTGGGCCTGCTGGTGATCGCCGTGCGGGTCCTGCTGCACTGAGTCCCGCCGGAGCCGGAGCCTACGAGAGCGTCACCTCCACCTGACGCGGGTCGGCCCCCCGCAGCACGCTCAGCGCAACCGTGCCGCCACCGTGGCGGACGGCGCGCTCCAGATCCCCGACCGATCGCACCGGCCCATCGCCGGCGGCGGTGATCAGATCGCCGCGGGACAGCCCGGCGGCGGCGGCGGGGCCGTCTGACGTGACGCGGACGATGAGGACGCCGGGCTGGTCGGCGAGGCCGACGGCGCGCCGCATCCGCTTGGCCACCGCTGCGGTGGCCACCGCCACGCCGAGTCGCGGGGTCTCCGCCCCTTCCCCGGGCTCGAAGAACTCCAGCCACGCGGTGAGCGACCGCCCGAGCGAGGCGGGCGCGGTATCCGGCAGGCCGCCGGCCAGGCGCAGCGCCCGCTCGGCGTAGGCCGGTCGCGCGGCCGTCACCAGCTCGGCGCCGCGCGCGGTGAGCGTCACGGTGACGCTGCGGCGGTTCTCGGGATCGGGCTCGCGGGCGATCAGCCGCGCGTGCTCGAGCCGTCCGAGCCTGACTGACACGGTGCCCGATGTCCGCCGGACCCGACCGATGAGATCGCGCTGGCTGAGCGTGTGGCCCGCGGACCGCTCGAGCGCGTCGAGCACGAGGAAGCTGGGGCGGGTGAGCCGGTGCTCGGCCAGCGCCTCCTCAAGCTCGGATTCGACGTGGGCGGCGACGCTGATCACGGTGTCGACCAGCTCGCCCGGGTTGACGTGTTCTGACGACATAAATTCTGCTCCGATTAATTGAGTCGAAACGATTCGATAAGATTACTCCATGTCAAGCACTAACGGAACAGCGGCGTCGCCCCCCGGGCCGGATGTGGCCGAGCAGTCGGCCCGCGCGCTCGACGCCTATTCGCGCACGGTGATCTCGGTCGCCGATGCGCTGCGCCCCAGCGTCGCCAACCTCCAGGTCCGCCGGCGAACCCGGCGGGGACCGGCGATGGGCGCCGGCAGCGGCGTCGCCATCTCGGCCGACGGCTTCCTCATCACCTCCGCGCACGTCGTCGAGGGCTCCCGTCGCGGGATCGCCAGCTTCAGCGACGGCCACGAGACGCCGGTGTCGTTGGTCGGCTCTGACCCGCTGTCCGACCTCGCCGTGCTCCGCGCCGACGGCGGGGACCTCACCCCGGCCACGCTGGGCGACGCCGCCGGCCTCCGCGTCGGTCAGCTCGTCGTGGCGATCGGCAACCCGAACGGGTTCGCCGGCTCGGTCACCGCCGGTGTGGTCAGCGGCCTCGGGCGCTCGCTGCCGGTCGGCGCTCGCGGCGGCCCGCGGCGCGTCGTGGAGAACGTCATCCAGACCGACGCCGCGCTCAACCCCGGCAACTCCGGCGGCGCGCTGGTGAACGGCATCGGCGACGTCGTCGGCATCAACACCGCGCTCGCCGGGATCGGCCTGGGGCTGGCGGTTCCGATCAACGACGCGACGCGCGTGATCATCTCAACCCTCATCCGCGACGGCCGCGTGCGCCGGGCGCACATCGGCGTCGCCGTCGCGCCTCGCCGACTCCCGCCGGCGGCGGCCGAGCGAGTCGGGCGCCGCCGCGGCGTCGCGGTCACGCAGGTCATCGCGGGCGGCCCCGCCGACACCGCCGGCCTCCAGGCCGGGGACCTGCTCGTCGAGCTCGACGGCGAACCGGTGACCGACGCCGGAGATCTGCAGCGATTGATGGTGCACGAGCGGATCGGGCGCGCCGTCCCGGCGACGGTGCTGCGCGACGGCGC
>DATCFW010000108.1:0-4145 GCA_036509295.1 Solirubrobacteraceae bacterium
CCATGACCCGCAGCGAATGGACACAGTACATCCAGGGCGCCACTTACGAACCACCCTGCCCGGGTGCCGAGCCCTGATGCACCGGGCGCCATCTGATCATCTCTGGCGCCATCTGATCCCGACGGCACTATAGCTCTCAAGCTATAATTGGGCCATGAGCGCAGCGACCCTGCTCCGTCAGGCACGCACGACGGCCGGCCTCACCCAGGCCGAGCTGGGCGCGCGGCTCGGCGTGACGCAGCCCGTGATCGCCCGGCTGGAGAGCGCGGGGTCCAATCCGACCTACGCCACGCTGGAGCGCGCCCTGCGGGTGACGGGCCATGGTCTGGCGCTGGCCGGGCGGCCGGCCCTGCCGACGGCGGCGGTCGACCTCAGTCAGCTCCGAGAGCGACTGGCGTTGACGCCGGAGGAGCGCCTGCGCCTGTTCACCGGCTCCCAGCGGAACCTGGCGGCGCTGGCCGGCCGCGCGCGGCGCCGGGCTGGGTGAGCGGGACCGACCGCCATCCGCTCGATGCCGCTGCCATCCTGGGCGCGCTCGTTGCGGGGGGCGTGGACTTCGTGGTCATCGGCGGGATCGCCGCGGTCCTGCACGGCTCGGCGCAGGCGACGTTTGACCTGGACATCTGCTTCAGCAGCGAGCGGCCCAACCTTCGGTCGCTCGGCGCCGTCCTGGTCGGGCTCGGAGCTCGTCTCCGCGGCGCCGAGGATGCCGCGGAGTTCGTGCCCGACGCGCGCACGCTGCGCCGGGTGGAGGTGCTGACGATGGTCACCGACGCCGGCGAGCTGGACGTGCTCGCTCGGCCGGCGGGCAGCCCCGGCTACCCGGCCCTGCGCCATCACGCCGACGAATTCGAGCTGAACGGGCTCACGGTCCCGGTGGCTTGCATCGAAGACCTGATCACGATGAAGCGCGCCGCCGGGAGACCCAAGGACCTGGCCGCCGTGGCGGAGCTGGAGGCGATCCGGGAGCTGCGGCGCGAAGGCCCGCGCTGACCGCCGGTCAGTGCCCGTAGCGGCGGTACGCCGTGACCCAGTTGCCGGCGATCGTCAGCTGGGCGCTGGCCAGGGTCATCTGGTGATCGCAGACGCGGGCGTTGAGCCGATCCTCCAGCGCATCCTTGGGGTTGGGAGTTGCGCCCGGCTCAGGCCAGAGGTTGCGCGGATCGTTGACGGCGCCACCCAACTCCAGCGGGACCAGGTGGTCGTACTCGTAGTCAGACAGCGGCTCCCGGTCGCCGTAGGCGCGGAGGCTGGCGCGCTTCTCAGGCTCGGTCACCGACTCCGGCGGGCGTACCGACTCGGTGTAGCCGCTGCGGCAGATCGTCTGGCCGATGTCGGCCTGCGTCACCGCCGGGTCCACCGCGCCCGGCGTGCACCGCGGGTCCGACAGTGAATACAGCCCGTGGCCGCGGGCGTGACACGAGTCCGCCGGAGGCTGGCGCTGGACGACGTGGGCGCTGACCGTGCTGCGTGCCGGCCCCGACGCCGCCCGGGCCGCCGGCGGAGCGTGCGCCCCGACGAGGCCTCCGCCCGCAAACGACGCCGACCCCGCCACCACCAACACCGCCATCACCCAGCTCCGCACCCGCTCAAGTCAAGCAGCCGCCGCCGACAGCACCATGGTGAAGACCTGACCGCGCCAGCCGTTGACCTCAAACGTTCCGCTGGGCACGAAGCCCTGGCGCTGATACCAGGCGACGAGCGGCGGAGCGCCGGCCCAGCAGTCGACCCGGAGCAGCTGCGCGCCGCCGGCGCGCGCCTCGTCGACGGCGACCTGCACCAGGCGGCTGCCGAGCTGGCGGCCGGCAGCCGGATGACTCGAGCGCGGCCCGATTGGGCGAGGCTGGATGCCGAGCGGGCCGCTGGCTCGAGGGCGGGAGGTCAGCAGCAGGTTGATGTACAGCTCCGGACGGTCGACCGCGGGCACGTGAACCGGATGGTGCCCCACGACCAGCGCCCCCACCGCCACACCGTCAAGCTCGGCGACGCGCAGGCCGCCGGCGGCGGCCAGACCGTGGACGCGGGTCACCGAGCGCGGGTTCTGCGACCAGGGCTCGCTGCCCCACTGCTCCGGCTGGCCGCGCGCCACCATCCACGCCACCGCCTCGTCGAACAGGCTCAGCAGCCACGAGGCATCGGCGGGGCCGCCCCGGCGGATGGTCAGGCGCTCGGACGTGGACAGCACGCTACCGAGCGCCGGCGACGGAAAAACAGGGGCCGCGGCAGCGGCCCCCACTCTTCCGTCTGTTGTTTATACGGCCGCGGTCGCCGGCTCCGCCGCACGGCGTGGCAGCAGCGTCTCGCGGGCGATGACGAGCCGCTGGATCTGCGCGGTGCCCTCGTACAGCTGGAGGATCTTGGCGTCGCGCATCAGCTTCTCCACCTTGTACTCCTTGATGAAGCCGTAGCCGCCGTACACCTGCACGGCGTCGGTGGTGACCTCCATCGCGGTGTCGGCGGCGAAGCGCTTGGCGTGCGAGGACTCGAGCGTGTTGCGCTTGCCCTGGTCCAGCAGGACGGCCGAGTTCCAGGTGGCCAGGCGAGCCAGGTACACCTTGGTCGCCATGTCGGCGATCATGAACTGGATCGCCTGGTGCATCGCGATCGGCACGCCGAACTGGACCCGCTCCTTGGAGTAGTCGATCGCCATCTCCATCGCCGCCCGCGCAACGCCGACGCCCATGGCGGCGACGCCGGGACGGGTGCGATCGAGTGTCATCATCGCGATCTTGAAGCCCTTGTTCTCCTCACCGACGAGGTGATCGAGCGGGATTTCGACGTCGTTGAACGAGATCGTCGCCGTGTTGGAGGCGCGCTGGCCCATCTTGTCCTCGTGCTTGTCGACGACGACGCCGGCGTCACGGGGGACGATGAAGCAGGAGATGCCGCGGTGGCCGGCGTCCTTGTCGGTCTTGGCGTAGACCGTGTACCAGTTGGCGTACTCGCCGTTGGTGATGAAGCACTTGG
Source organism: Solirubrobacteraceae bacterium (assembly GCA_036509295.1). Lineage (GTDB taxonomy): Bacteria > Actinomycetota > Thermoleophilia > Solirubrobacterales > Solirubrobacteraceae > Palsa-465. Next base: position 2,968 of record DATCFW010000108.1, read on the forward strand.
AGCCGTTGATGACCCACTTGTCGCCCTTGCGGACGGCGGTGGTCTTCATCGCGGACACGTCGGAGCCGGCATCGGGCTCGGTGAGACAGAACGACGCGAGCAGCGGGGCCTCGGAGAGGCGACCCAGATACTCCTTCTTGAGCTCCTCGGAGGCGGCCAGGATGACCGGCGCGGTGGCCAGGCCGTTGCAGGTGAGCGACGTGCCGATGCCGCTGCAGCCCCAGGCGATCTCCTCCTCGATGATGGCGCCGTCCAGGAAGCCGAGCCCCGGTCCGCCATATTCGCTCGGGAAGTGGCTGTTCATCAGGCCGAGCTCCCAGGCCTTGTCGATGATCTCCTGCGGCCAGGTTCCGTCCGTGTCGTACTCCCAGGCGACCGGCCGGATCTCCTTTGCGGCGAAGTCGTGCGCCATCTCGCGCATGCTCTGCTGCTCTTCGGTGAGCGTGAAATCAACCACCGTGGTTTCTCCTTTGAGGCGTCGATTGACTAGTCAGTCAATTCTCTGTCGAGGAGGGTACCCCGGTTTGGAGCGCAGGCAACACAAAGACTGGCGCGCCGGATGGTGCGCAGGTCCACCGGACTGATCCACGAGAGCGGTCGGTGCGGGAGACTTGAGGGCGTGCAGAGCGCGTTCGAGACCGTCGTGCTCGTCGTCTGCGGCGTCGGCGTCGTCGGCGCGATCGCCGGTCTGCTCCTCAATCGGCGCACGTGGGACGAGTACAGCCGGGCTCACCTGGTCCGCGACAGCGAGGGCGGCCGGCCGGCGGTGGCGGCTTCGTCGGCGACCGTCGAGCGCGACGAGGAGATCCGGCAGATGCTCGAGGCGCGCAATGCCCGCCGGCGCCGGCGCGGCGAGCCCCCGGTGGACATCGAGTCCGAGCTCGAGCGGCTGACGCCGCCCACCATCGACGACGAGCTGCGCGCCGAGATCCGCGACATGGTCGTCGCGCGCAACCACCGGCGGGCCCGGCGCGGCGACCCGGCCCTCGACGTCGAGGCCGAGATCGAACGCGAGATCGCCGAGCTCGGTCGTCTGTAATAGGCTGCTCGGATCATGGCTGATCCACGTCGCGTTGAGCTCGACGAGCTCGTCCTGCGCCCCGGCACCTACTTCAATCCGCAGACCGAGATCCTGATCGTCGTCGACGACTCTCCGGAGCTCGATTCCGAGATCTTCA
>DATCFW010000109.1:0-13033 GCA_036509295.1 Solirubrobacteraceae bacterium
TTCCGCGCCGCGGCGTCGTGCTCGTGGGCCGCGACGACGCGCGCGACCAGTTGCGCCAGATCCACCGGCTCGCGGTGATCGATGCCCCGCTGGCCCTGGGCGAGCGCGAGCAGGGCGTCGATCAGCTGCTCCTGTTGCTCGCTCTCCTCGAGAACCTGCTCGCAAATGGAACGGAATGTGCCCACGGTGGCCCGCGAGTCGCCGAGCACCATCTCCAACAGTGCCCGGACGGCCGTCAGCGGGGTGCGCAGCTCGTGCGAGGCGTTGGCGACGAATCGCCGCTGGGCTTCGAAGGCAGTCTCGAGGCGCCCCAGCAGCCCGTCGATCGTGTCCGCCAGCTCCCGGAGCTCATCGCGCGGGCCGTCCAGCGCCAGGCGCTGATTGAGGCTGGTCTCGGAGATCTCCCGGGTCGTCGCCGTCATCGTCCGCAGCGGGCGCAGCGCTCGGCCGGCGACCACCCACCCCAGTGCGGTCGATATCACCGCCATGATCGCCAGCGCGATCGCCGACCAGATGACGAGCTGGTGCAGGTCGGAGATCCGCTGGTCGCTGCCCACGAAGGACACGGCGATCCGGCCGTTCTTGGAGAGCAGGAGCTTGCGGACCTGCCCCGGCACCCTCGTGAAATTCATGTTCGGCCCCGGCCCCCCGCTCCTCAGTGGCAGCGGCGTGCCGACCGGGCGCTGGACGGTGACGCCCCGGAACGGGGCGTTGCTGACGGTGGCGTGGTCGACGAGGGTGTACGTGACGGCCAGCAGTACCGCGCCTGAGACCAGGAACAGCGCGCCGTACAGAAGCGTCAGACGCCAGCGGACGGTCGTCTTGGGCTGGCGCAGGCGGGACAGCCGGCGGCGACCGGAGCCGCCGAGGCTCACGCCACGTCTCCAATCCGGTAGCCGATCGGACTCACCGTCTCGATCACTGGCGGATCGCCCAGCTTGGCCCGCAGCCGGCTGACGGTCATCCGCACGGCGTTGGTGAACGGATCGGTGGCGTTGTCCCACGCGCCCTCCAGAATCTCCTCGCTGGACACCACTCGGCCCTGGGCCCCGAGCAGCAGCTCGAGCACCGCGTACTCCTTGGGGCTGAGCGCAACGGGGCGACCGGCCCGGGTGACGAGCCGGCGGCTGGAGTCGAGCTGCAGGTCCCCGTGGGCGAGCAGCGGCGGGAGCGACGGGCGCGAGCGCCGTGACAACGCCCGGATCCGCGCCACCAGCTCCACGAGATGAAACGGCTTGGGCAGGTAGTCGTCGGCGCCGATACCCAAGCCAGCCACCCGATCCTCGAGGGCGCCGGCGGCGGTCAGCATCAACACGCCGCTGGAGCAGCCATTGGCCAACAGCGAACGGCATACCTCGTCGCCGTGCACCCCGGGGAGGTCGCGGTCGAGCACCACGACGTCGTAGGTGGTGAGGGCGACGCGATCCAGCGCCTCCCGCCCGTCGAAGGCAACGTCGACCGCCATGCCCTCGCGGCGCAGGACGGTGGCGACCGTCTCGGCCAGGCGCGGGTGATCCTCGACGACCAACACCCTCATCCCTTCCATCCGTTTCATTCGATGGAGCGCCGGCGCGGGCGCCGCCCGCGCCGGCGTCTGGCTCAACAGGATGCCCGATCCCGAGTAACAGCCACATAACAGCGTTACAGCGGTGTTACCGCCCGCGCCGTACAACCCCCCGGGCCTCACGATGTCGGTGAGCCCAGGAGAGCAGCCGCACGAATGCGCACCGGTCACCGTCACATTCTCCCGATCTTCGCCGCCGCGCTGGTCGGCCTCGGATGTTCGCTCGTGCTCGCGGACTGCGGCGCCGCGGCCGCCGGAACCGGGACGGGGACGGGGACGGCGGGCTCGGGTGGCGCGAATCCCGCGCTGAAGTACGCCCAGTGCATGCGGGCCCACGGCGTCACCAACTTCCCTGATCCCAGCCCGAGCGGCGGCGGAAGTGACATCGGCCCCGGCAGCGGGATCAACCCGCAATCGCCGGTGTTCGGCTCAGCGCAGCAGGCGTGCGCGAAGATCGGCGGCCCCGGCGGCCCCGGCCATCCGGTGACGGCATCACAGCGCAAGCGGCTGCTGGCCCTCTCGCAGTGCATGCGCACCCACGGGGTCCCGGGCTTTCCCGATCCGGTCTTCCCCGCCACCGGCGGGGCCACGATCCAGCTCCCGCGGGGCTCGGGCGTCGATCCGACATCGCCGGCGTTCCAGGCGGCCAGCCGCACGTGTGGCGGCCCCCGCCCGGGCCCGGGTTTCCATCGGGCCGTCGCCGTCGGCGGCGGCGCCAACGCTCGGGTGCCATCCGGTGGCTAGGCCGAGGCTCAGCGGACTCGACGGCCCGGCCCATCGCCGGCGATGGATGGCCGCGCTGACGCTGGTGGTGGTGATCGGCGTGGTGATCGCCGTCCTGCTCAGCACCAGCTCCCCGTCGCCGAGCCGCGCCGCGAGTGGCCCCGCGGTGACCGGCGCGGCGACGGTGCAACGGCGCAATCTCATCTCCACCGACACCGAGGCCGGCACGCTCAGCTACAGCGGGGCCCAGACCGTCTATGACCGCCTCAGCGGGACGGTCACCTGGCTGCCGAGCGTCGGCGACCTGATCAAACCGGGCGGCACACTGTTCCGAGTCGACGGCGCGCCGGTCACCCTCCTGGATGGGTCAACCCCCGCGTACCGATCGCTGTCAGCGGCCGACGCCGACGGCGCCGACATCACCGAACTCAACCGCAACCTCGTCAGGCTCGGCTTCAATGCCGACGCCATCGTCGTCGACGACGTGTGGCAGCCCGCGACGACCACCGGCGTCGAGCTGCTGCAGGAGTCTCTCGGGGAGAGCGAGACCGGGATCCTGACGCTCGGACAGGTGGTGTTTCTCCCCGGCACTCAGCTGATCTCCACCGTGGACGGGACGATCGGCGCGGGCGGCGGCTCCGGGACGGCGGCCACCGACGCCCCCGCCGTCCCGCCCACGCCCGAATTCGTGAGCCTGCGGACCGGGGGGTCGACGACGCCAACCGCGCCGACCCCGCCCACCCCGACGACGACTGGCTCGACGACGACCACGACCTCGACCACGAGCCCGCCGCCGCCCCCGCACAAGCCGGGCCGGCGATCGCCGTCCCGGGCCACCGTCAACCGTCAGACGCTGGCGGCGCTGGCCGCGCTGCTCAAGGCCGAGAGCGCTCAGCTCAAGGCGGAGACCGCCCAGCTGAACGCCGACCGCTCGGCGGCCAAGGCCGGGAAGGGCGGCTCGCCGAAGTCATCGAGCCCGAAGTCATCCACGCCTTCAGGCACCAGCGGCGGCGGCAACAGTGGCGGCGGCAATAGTGGCGGCGGCAACAGTGGCGGCGCCAGCAGCGGGACGGTGATCCTGCAGACGACCTCGACGCACCTCGTGGTCACCGTCGACCTGTCGGCGAGCTCGCAGAGCGAAGCGAAGCGCGGCGAGCGGGTGACGGTGGAGCTGCCGGCCGGCAAGACCGTCAACGGGCGGATCACCGCGGTCAGCCCGGTCGCGCAGACCTCGAGCGGCTCGGGCACCGGGTCAGGCTCCGGCGGTGGTGGTAGTGGCGGCGGCGGGGGCAGCGGCAGCGGCTCCGGTGGCTCGTCGTCGACGATCCCGGTGACGATCAGGCTGAGCGGCTATCACACCGGAGCCGGCCTGGACCAGGCGGCGGTCAGCGTCAACTTCGCCCAGCAGCGGGCCCGCAACGTGCTGTCGGTACCGGTCACCGCGCTGGTGGCGACCTCGGGCAACAGCTACAACGTGCAGACGGCCGCCACGCCGCATCGGCTGATTCCGGTCACGACCGGACTGTTCGCCGCCGGCTACGTGCAGATCTCGGGCCCGGGCGTGTACGCCGGGCTGCAGGTCACCGACTCCCAGGGATGACCGAGACCGGCGTGGCCATGGCGCTTGACGAGGTCGCCAAGGAGTACCCCGGCGGGGTCTTTGCGCTGCGCGGGGTCAGCGTCGAGATTCCCGGCGGCGATCAGGTGGCGGTGGTCGGCCCGTCGGGCTCGGGCAAGACGACGATGCTGACGATCCTAGGAACGCTCGAACGGCCGTCCAGCGGGCAGGTGCATGTGGCCGGATGCGACGTGGTGCAGGCGTCGGACGGCGAGCTGGCCGGGCTGCGCGCGCACGAGATCGGCTTCGTGTTCCAGAGCTTCCACCTCCAGGAGTCAACGAGCGCCGTCGACAACGTCGCCAACGGGATGCTGTACACCGGCGCCCGCGGCAGCGTGCGGCGGGAGGCGGCGCGCGCGGCGCTGGATCGGGTCGGCCTCGGCCACCGGCTCGATCACCGCCCGACGCAGCTCTCGGGCGGCGAGCGCCAGCGGGTGGCGATCGCGCGAGCGCTGGCCAAGCGGCCGACGATCATCCTCGCCGACGAGCCGACCGGGAACCTTGACTCCAAGTCCGGCGGGGACATCATCACGCTGCTGCACGAGCTCGCGTCCGACGGCGCGACGCTCGTGCTCATCACGCACGACGCCGCCATCGCCGGCTCCTTCGGGCGCCAGATCCGAATGCGTGACGGCGAGATCGTCGGCGACGAGCGCTCATGAGCAGCGCCGCCGCGCCCCCGATCCGCACCCGCATTGACCGCGCCCGGCTGCCACCGCGCGAACTGCTCGGCGCCGCGCTCCAAGGCCTGCGGACCCGCAAGCTGCGGGCGGCGCTGTCGGCGCTGGGGATCGCGATCGGGATCGGCGCGATGGTCGCCGTCGTCGGCGTGTCGTCGTCGAGCCAGGCGCAGCTGCTCGCCGAAATCGACAGCCTCGGCACCAACCTGCTGACGGTCACGCCCGGCCAGACGTTCACCGGCAACAACGAGGTGCTCCCGGCGGCCTCGGTCCCGATGATCGGCGGGATGGGCAACGTCCTGCGCGACGCCGCCATCTACCAGCTGTCCAACGCCGTCGTCCTGCGCACCCCGTTCGTGCCGGCCCAGCAGACGGGCGGCATCGGCGTCGACGCCGCCGGCCAGAACCTGCCCGAGGTGGTCGGCACCTCGATGAGCTCCGGGCACTTCCTCGGCCCCGTAAGTGACCGCTACCCCGAGGCGGTGCTCGGCGCCCAGGCGGCGAGCGTCCTGCAGATCACCCAGGTCGGCGGCCACGTCATGGTCTACCTCGGGAGCCGGTGGTTCACCGTGGTGGGGATCATGAAATCGGCGCTGCTGGACACGTCGCTGGACTCGACCGTGTTCATCTCGCTGCCGGTGGCCGAGCGGATGTTCGGCGCGGCCCCGAATCCGTCGGAGATCTACGTCCGCGCCAACCAGAACGACGTCACCCCGGTGTCCAACCTGCTGGCGCCGACGGCCGACCCGCAGAACTCCAGCGGCGTCGATGTCAGCCGTCCATCGGACGCGTTGGAGGCCCGCGCCGCCGCCAAGGGCCAGTTCACCACGCTGCTGCTCGGGCTCGGCGCGGTGGCGCTGCTGGTCGGCGCGATCGGGATCGCCAACATCATGGTCATCTCGGTGCTCGAGCGCCGCTCGGAGATCGGGCTCCGGCGCGCGCTGGGAGCCAAGCGCAGTCACATCAGCGCTCAGTTCCTGGCCGAGTCCGCGCTGCTGGCGGCGCTCGGCGCGGTCGTCGGGCTGGGCCTCGGCGCGGGCGCCACCGAGGTGTACTCGGTAGCCCGAAACGAACCGTTCGTCGTACCGCTGTACGCGCTCATCGCGGCCCCGTCCGCCGGTCTGCTCATCGGCACGCTGGCCGGCCTGTATCCGGCCGGCAAGGCGGCGCGGCTCAGCCCGACCGAGGCGCTGCGGGTGTAACGCAATCGCGTACCGTCTGACTCGGTGAGCAGTGGGTAGGACCGTGCCGCGCCCGACGATCCGCTGTTCGCCGCCGCGCCCGGCTCGAGACGGCTTGACCACCGGCCTCGGGTGGCGGATCATGAGGCCGGTGACGGGCGGGGTGACCAGCCCGGGCAGGCGGATCGGCGTGCTCGCGCTGGTGCTGATCGCCGTCCTGGTCGCCGCCGGGCGCCAGCCGGGGGACGCCGCCGCGGAGAGCCCGATCGGCGCGCATTCGATGCTGCAACTCGACGATCCGCCGGCGTTCATGCAGGCGATGTTCGCCCAGGCGGCGGCGATGGGCGCCTCGGCGATCCGCCTCGACGTGGCGCCGGCGCTCATCTTCAACCGACCGTCGGCATCGCCCGACTTCTCCGGGCTCGACGAGGTGATCGGGTTGGCGCAGGAGTATCACCTCCGCGTCGTCGTCGATCTGGTGACGATCCCGTGGTGGCTCGCCAACTGCCAGGGGCCGACGGACATGTCGGCGATGGACCGGTGCGGCACCGATCAGCTCACCGCGTACCAGTCCCTGGTCAACCAGATCGTCAGCCGCGCCGACCCCGTCATCCGGGACTGGGAGATCTGGAACGAGCCCGACACACCGGCGACGTTCACCGGCACGCCGCAGCAGTACGCGCTCATGCTGCGGGCCGCCTACGACGCCATCAAGGCGGTCGATCGGGCCGATGACGTGCTGCTCGGAGGGATCTCGAGCGACGCCGGCCGGCCCTGGGTCACCCAGGTACTCGCCACCCCCGGCGCCGACGCCGCCCACGCGTTCGACATCGCCAACATCCACGAGCGCGGCGACCTCGACGGCCTGGCCCCCGATGTCGCCGGGTGGAGACAGTTCTTCGCCACCGCCGGCTTCACCGGTCCGCTGTGGGTGACCGAGCACGGCTACCCGTCGGATCCGAGCTATCAGTACGACCCCGGCTACGCCGCCGGCCCAGCCTCCCAGGCCGCCTACCTGGCGGCTTCGATCCCCACGCTGCTCGACGCCGGCGCCGCTGAGGTGTTCGTCACCGAGCGCGACAACGGCACCGGCGAGTTCGCCTCCGAGGGCGTGCTCGGCGGGGACGTCCTCGACCCGTCGGTCGCCGACCCCGAGATCGTGGCCAAGCCGTCGCTGGGCGTCGTCACGGGCATCGCCGGCTGCTACGCGGCCCTCGGCCGCGACTGCCCGGGGACTCCCCCGGCCGCCACCCCGGCGGTGGTGGCGCTGTCCCCGACGCGGCCGCACGCGTTTGGCACCGGCGCGATCACGGTGTCCGATCCCGGGTCCGCGCCGCTGGCGCTCGGCACCGCGACGCTCACCGGCGCCACCGGCGGCCCGGCGCCACCGGCGCTCGGCGTCAGCGCCGACGCCTGCTCGGGCGTGCTTCTGGAGCCCAACGAGACGTGCGGGCTCTCGATCCAGTTCTCCCCCGTCTCCGGCGGCTCCGTCTCCGCGCTGCTGACGCTGCCATCGGACAGCGGCTCGCTCACGGTGCCGGTGAGCGCGGTCGCGCCGTCGGCGTCCAGTCTCGTCTCCGACCCGCCCGCGCCGGCGCCATTCGTCGCCGCCGACGGCGCCGACGGCGTCGGGTATCCCCAGCGTCTGACGCTCGCGCTGAGCAACCCGCTCACCGCCGCCGGCGCCGGCGCCGGCGCCGGCGTGGCGGGGCCCGGTGCCCGACACTTCCGCATCGCGTCAAACGCGTGCGCCCGTCGCCCGCTCCCGGCCGGATCGGGGTGCCGCCTGACGGTGGCCTTCACGGCGACGCGGCCCGGTACCGAGCGGGCGCTGCTGACCGTGCACGGCGCCGGGCTGCCGCTCGTCGTGGCGCGGCGCGCTACCGCATTCGCGGTGGCGCGGGTGACCGGCGTGGCCGGATGCTCCCTGACGCCGTCGCGAGCGCGCCTCGTGGTGGCGAGCACCGAGGCAGCCGAGGTGCGCTGGAGCCTGGTCCGCCGGCCGCTCCCCGCCCCCGACCGGTCACTCGCGCCGGCGCGTCGCTGCCGGCCGGTGGCCGTGGCGCCGCCGGTGGCCGGACGGCGCGTCATCCGCGGCGAGTCGCCGACCGGCGCCCGCCGACGGCGTGCGCGGCTACCTGGCGCGCTTGGCGCCGCGTGTCTCCGGGCGCGGCCAGCGGCTCGCGCCCGGGATCTACGTCCTCACCGTCTCCGCCGTCAACCGCCACGGCGCCACCGCCCCCGCCACGGTCACCCTCACGGTGTCCTAAGGGCCGCCGGTTCACCCAGAGGGCAACAGACCGAGCGTGTGCGCGCGGCCCGCGGCGTCGACCCGGCGCTTGGCTCGCAGCTTGCGCAGGATGTTGGAGACGTGGACACCGGCGGTGCTCGGGCTGATGTAGAGCGCCGACGCGATCTCCCGATTGGTGTGTCCCTGGCTGAGCAGCGCAAGCACGGCGAGCTCGCGCGGCGTGAGGATCGGAGGGATCTCGCCGCCGGCGTGCTCGGCGGAGCCCTCGGCGTGATCGTCGATCGCCGCCACGGCGTCGGCGACGGCCCGATCGAGCGCGAGGCCGCTGCCCTCCGTCCACGCGGAATGAAATGCCGCCGGGGTGAGCTGGCGGCCCAGCCGGGCGAGCGCGGCCTCCCGATCGGGCGCCTCGGCCGGCGGCACCGGCGTATCGATCCGCTCGCGTAGCGCCTGGGCGCAGGCGAACAGCCGGACGGCACTGGAGGCGTCGCGCCGCACCAGGGCGGAGCCGGCGATCTCCTCGAGCACGCTCGCCATCCGCCAGCGATCGCCGAGCTGCTGATGAACGAGCAGGGCGTCGCGCAGCATCAGCTCGGGCTCGCCGGTCGGGCGGCGGCGGCGCCGGGCCAGGATCGCCAGCTCGTGCAGCGACCAGGCGACGCCCTCCTGGAACCCGAGCCGGCGCGAGATCGCCAGCGCCTCGCCGAGCCGTTCGGCGGCCAGGTCCGATTCCCCCCGGTAGACGGCGCTCGCCCCCAGGCTGATCAGCGTCACCGCGACATCGCGGAGATTGCCGGAACGCCGGAACTCGGCGAGCGCTTCGAGGCAGAGCGGATCGGTGCGATCGAGCTCCCCCGACAGCCAGGCGACGAAGCCGAGATAGTTCTGCGCCGAGGCCACCCCCTCGGCGTCGCCGAGCGACTCCCAGATCTCCCGGCTCTGCTCGTGCAGGTCCCGGGCCTCGGCGTAGCGGGCCTGTTCGCGAGCAATCGACCCCAGCCGCTGCCGTGCGATGGCCTCGGCGCGGCGATCGGCCTCGTCGCCACCCAGCAGCCCCAGCGTGCGCTCCAGATGGCCGCGGGCGACCCCATAGTCACACTGCAGGAACGCCACTTCGCCGGCGCGGAGCAGCGCGTCGAGCGCCACCGACGGCGCCAGCTCGGCCTCGTGCGCGAGCGCCCGCTCGTACCAGGACCGGGCCTCGGCGTAATACCCCCGCTGGTAGTAGAACGGCCACAGTGCGGACGCCAGCTCGGCCCCCCGCCCCGGGTTGCTGGCAAACAGCCGGCCCAGCGCTTCGCCGAGGTTGTCCCGGTCTGACTCGAGACCCTCGACCCACATCACCCGGTCGGGCCCGGCGAGCCCGACGCGGGCGCTGTGGCCGAGCGCGTAGTAGTGCTCGGCGTGCCGCGCGAGGGCCTCCTCGAGCTCGCCGGCGGCCTCGAGCTTCTTGACGGCGTACCGGCGCAACGTGCCGAGCAGCCGGTAACGCGGCAGGCTGGGGCTCTCGACCACCTGAACCAGAGACTGGTCGATGAGCAGGCTGAGCAGGTCCAGGATCTCCTCGCCCGGCAACAGCTCGTCGGCGCACACCGCCTCGGCGGCCCGCAACGAGAACGGCCCGCGGAAGACCCCCAGGCGCCGGAACAGGCGCTGCTCGGCGGGGGCGAGCAGCTTGTGGCTCCACTCCAACGTGTCCTCGAGTGTCCGGTGACGGCCGGGCGCCGCCCGGCTGGTCTGGCGCAGCAGCGACGTGTCGAACTGAAGCCGCTCGGCGATCTGCTCGACGCTGAGCACCGAGACCCGGGCCGCGGCGAGCTCAACCGCCAGCGGGAGCCCATCGAGCAGCTCGCAGATCTCCGCCACCGCCCGCTGGGCGCCGGGGGCGGCGATGTCGAAGCTGCCGGCCCCCTCCCGGGCGCGCTGGGCGAACAACGCGACCGCGCCGCCGTCATCGGCGGTGCTCGGCACCCCAACGGTGCCGTTGACCGCCAGCCCGGGCACCCGCCACACGTGCTCGCCGGGGATGCCCAGCGACTGGCGGCTGGTGACGATGACCCGCAGCTCCGGGGCCCGGGCGAGCAGGTCGGCGGCCAGCTGGGCGGCGCCGGCCACCACCTGCTCGCAGTTGTCCAGGACGAGCAGCGAGTTGGCGCCCAGCCGGCGGGCGATCGCCACCGTGGGGTCGGTGAGCTGCTCCCCGGGCAGGAGCGCCGCCGCCACGGTCTGCGGCACGCGGGCGTCGTCGGCGCTGTCGACGAGATCCGCCCACCAGGCCCCACCGCTGAAGTCGGCCCGCACGATCTCGGCCAGCGAGGCCGCGAGCCGCGACTTGCCGACGCCTCCCGGCCCCGCGAGCGTGAGCAACCGGGTCTGCCGCAGCAGCGACCGGAGATGCTCGAGCGCGCCGTCGCGGCCGAGGAGCTCGGTGAACTGAATCGGCACGTTGCCGAGCGCGGTCTCCGGCTCGTCCGTGCGGTCGGCTGGCGTGTGGGTGGTCACTGGAAGCTGAGGCTGGCGGGCATCAGGGACGGCGCCTCCACGCGATCCCCTCCCCCGCCGGGATTCTAAATGCATCCGCGGCGCGATCTAAACACCCTCAGCCGTTTCTAAACATCGCGCCGTGCCGCGTAAACGCCGCCGGCTGACAACGCGGCGAATGGGTGATGTGCGTCGCTCGGTTTAGCGACACGCTGGGCCGCGTCCTCTGACACTCCCGATCCAAGGCGGCAAGACCCCGATGCGCGAAACGACCCATTCCCTGACGACCGATCTCGGCGAGGTGTCCGTGGTCAGCCTGATGGCGGAGCTCGCCTCGCCCGCGGGTGAAACCAATCCCTATCCGATCTACCGGCGGCTGCGCGACCTCGGGGAGGTGGTCACCGGCCCCGACGATTCGCTCATCGTGACCGGCTACCGGCCGTGCTCGGCGCTGCTGCGCGACCACCGGCTGCGCAAGAACCCCGGGCGCCTGCTCTCCGCCTCGGGCTTCCCCGACTGGGAGCAGCGGCCGGCGCTGCGGCTGATGTTCAAGAGCCTGCTGATGATCAACCCGCCCGAGCACACCCGCCTGCGCGGCCTCGTGTCCCGGGTGTTCACCGCGCACCGGATCGCCGAACTGCGGCCCGCCGTCGAGGCGATCGCCGACGGGTTGCTCGACGAGCTCCATGGGGCGGTCGAGTTCGTCGATGCCGTCGCGTTCCCGTTCCCGGTGACGGTCGTCGGCGAGCTGTTGGGCGTCCCGGCCGCGGACCGGGCGATGTTCCGCGGATTGGTGAACGACTGGGCCACCGTGCTGGAGCTGCTCAATCCACCGGCGGTGGACCGCGCCGACGCCGCGGCGACCGCGATCGTCGACTACTTCGAGCAGCTCGTCACCGCCCGCCGCGCGGACCCGCGCGACGATCTCGTCTCCGCGCTGGCCAATGCTCCTGCCGGGTCCGAGCCGCCACTCTCCGACGAGGAGCTCATCCGGACGGCCGCGCTCATCCTCGCCGCCGGCTTCGAGACGACGACCGGGCTGCTCGCCAACGGGCTGGTGGCCCTGCTCGAGCACCGGCATGAAGCCGACCGGCTGCGACGCGAGCCGCAGCTGGCCAAGTCCGCGGTGGACGAGCTGCTGCGCTACGACGCCCCCGTCCAGCTCATCTACGGACGCACTGCGGTCGACGACGTCGTGATCGGCGACGTGGCGCTGCACGCCGGGCAGCGGGTCATCAACATCCTGGGCGCGGCGAACCGGGACCCGGGCTTCTTCAGCTCGCCGGATGACCTCATCCTCGATCGCGACGAAGGCGTGCCGCTCAGCTTCGGCGCCGGCATCCACCACTGCCTGGGCGCGGCACTGGCCCGCCTCGAGGGTCAGGTGATGTTCCCGCGACTGCTGCGCCGCTTCCCCGGGCTCGAGCTCGCCGGCGAGCCGCGGCGCCGGCCCGGGTTGACCGTCCGCAGCTACGACACGCTTCCGGTCTCGCTGGACTGACCGCCCCGGCGATCGAGGATAATCGCCACCCCGCGTTCGCCGATGCGGCACTCGACCAGTGGCTGCCCTCTCGCTCGATCTCCCCCGTCGCCCGGTGGCCGGGTGGGAATGGCTGCGCCGCCACGACCCCGGCTTCAGCGCGCTGCGGCGCGCGACGCGGGCGGCGATCATCATGCCGAGCGCGCTCGCGGTCGGCAGCCAGGTGATCAAGAGCCCCGCGGTGGCGACCTTCGCCGCGTTCGGGTCCTTCGCGATGCTCCTGCTCGTCGATTTCCGCGGCCCGATCCGCGACCGGCTGCAGTCCCAGGCGGCGCTCGCCCTCGGGTGCGGGGTCCTCATCTCCCTCGGCACGCTCGTCTCGACCACGACCTGGCTCGCCGCCGTGGTCACCGCGGTGGTCGCCTTCGGGGTGCTGTTCGCCGGCGTGATCAGCTCCGTGCTGGCCAGCGCCACCACCTCGCTGCTGCTCTCATTCGTCCTGCCGGTGGCGCTGCCCGGACCGGTAGCCTCGATCCCCGACCGGCTGGCCGGCTGGGGCCTGGCGTCCGGCGCATCGCTGCTGGCGATCACGCTCCTGTGGCCCGCGCCCGCCCACGACCCGATCCGCGGCGCGGCGATCGACGCGTGCCGGGCGGTGGCAGCCCGGCTGCGGGCCGACGTGGAGTACATCGTCGGCGGCCGCCGGCCATCGGCGCAGCCCGCGCACGACGCCGCCATCGCCCGGGCCGACGCCGCCGACGAGGACCTGCGCCGGACGTTTTTCGCCACGCCGTTTCGGCCGACCGGGCTGAGCACGTCGGCGCGGGCGATCGTCCGGCTCGTCGACGAGCTGCGCTGGCTCAACACGATTGTCCTGCGCTCGTCGCCGGGATCACCAGGGGCATCGCCGGACGAGCACGTGTGCGCGGTCAAGCTCGCCGCCGCCGCGACGCTGGAGTCCGCCACCGACCTGCTGGCCATGCCGTCCTGCAGCCCAGCCGCCCTCGAAGCGGCGCTCGCCTCGCTGCGGCAGCGCGTCAGCGAGCTGGAACGGT
>DATCFW010000110.1:0-3140 GCA_036509295.1 Solirubrobacteraceae bacterium
CCAGGCGGGACATGCGCGGTCCCGGGCAGGCCCGCGATCAGCAGCCGCACCTCATCGAGGCGCCCGACGGCGCGCGACAGCTCGGCGCCGCTGCGCAGGTATGGGCCGTCGCGCAGCCGATCGAGCGGGCTCGGCCGGCCGTCGTTCGACAGCAGCAGCGCATCGAGCCGATCGCGCTGCACGGGCGTGATGCCGCGCGCGAGGGAGCGCCACAGACGTTGCGCGGCGCGCGCCCGGATGCGTGCGACGAGACGCTCGAGCACGGACGCGCCGGGCAGCAGCACCTTCTCGGTCACCAACCAGGCGGTCGCGCGGTCGAACAGCACGCTCGGCCGGTCGGTGCCAGTCCCAGCAAAGGGCGTAGAGCCAGCGGGCCAGACGGAAGCGGGCACCGCCGTCCGTGAACTCGCGGTAGCCGAACCCAGCGCGGATCTCGCGGGCGTGCTGCCACTTGGCGCCGCCCTCGCGATACCGGTTCAGGCAGAGCGGATCGACGATGCAGAGCTGGCGCGCGAGGTTGACCGTGACGCCGGGCGGCGCGTCGACCGGGTCCTCGAGAAAGGTGCCGAGGAACCGCACCGTACCGAGCTGGACAGCGTATCCCAGCCGCATGGCGTCCGAGCGTTTGGCTCCCGCGAGATCGCGATCGGCATCGTCGAGATGGAAATGGCGTGCGAGCTGGTCGGAGGTGGGCTCACCCGCGTACCGGCCATAGCGCCGTTCCTGCTCGGCCGTCAGGAACGAGACCGGCACGTGTTCAGCGGCCGAGGAGTTTGGCCGCGCGGAGCTTCGGACGGCCCTCGCCGTCGACGTACGCGTAGAGCGTGCTGACCGAGATGCCGAGCTGCTCGGCGACCTCGCTCGCGGCGTTGCCGCGATCGGCCATCATCGTCATCGCGGTCCGCAGCTTGGCGCGGGTCATCAGGCGAGGTCGGCCGCCGTTGCGCCCGCGTGCGCGGGCGGCCGCGAGCCCGGCCTTCGTACGTTCGCGGATCAGATCGCGCTCGAACTCGGCGAGGGTCGCGAAAAAGCCGAATACCAGCCGACCCGTGGAGCTGGTCGTGTCGATGCCGCCGGTGAGCACCTTGAGACCGATCCCCTTCGCCTGCAGCCCGTCGACCAGCTCGACGATGTGGCCAAGCGAACGCCCAATGCGGTCGAGCTTCCAGACGACGAGCGCGTCGCCGGCGCGCATATGGTCGAGCGCCCTGGCAAGCCCCGGGCGCTCGATGACCGAGCCGCTGCAGGTGTCGTCATACAGCCGCTCACAGCCCGCCGCCTGCAGCGCGTCGCGCTGCAGCGCCAGGTTCTGCTCGCTCGTTGACACCCGCATGTAGCCGACCAGCACCCGCTCCCCGCCGCCCTTCTGTGCAGAAAGCAAGCGGAGCAGGGTTTACGAGCCGAAGATAGATGCACGGCTTCGTGCAGATCGGGGTGCCGAACGATGCCGATCGCAGCAGGGCCGTCCCGGCCCTGCATCAAATGAAGGTTTTCTGCAGCCTGTATGGCCGAGTTGGGTGGTGAGCGGACTTTGGCTTCCGCTCACCACGGCAGGTGTGAAATGCGGCTTAGCTTCGAGACGCGAGGGGCAGGTCAGGGGTCGACCATGCCAAGAGCCGCCGCCTGGAGACGTTCGCCTTGGACCGCAATGCGGGCGAGCGCGGCCTCGATCTGTTGCAGGTCGGCTGCGGTTAGGACGACGTCGGTTGCGCCCAGGTTTTCCTCAAGCCGATGCAGCTTGGTCGTGCCCGGGATCGGCACGATCCACGGCTTCTGAGCCAGCAACCACGCCAGAGCGAGTTGGGCTGGCGTCGCCCCCTTACCAGCTGCGATCCGCGTCAAGACATCGATCAGCGCCATATTGGCGGCGCGGGCCTCCGGCGAAAAGCGAGGACCGCTGCTGCGGAAGTCCGAGGCGCCGATCTTGGTGTCGGCGGTGATAGCTCCGGTCAGGAACCCGGCTCCCAGCGGGCTCCATGGAACGAACCCGATGCCCAGATCCTCGCAGGCTGCCAGAATACCGTTGTGCTCCACATCCCGCGTCCACAGCGAATACTCGCTTTGGATGGCCGCGACTGGCTGAACGGCGTGAGCGCGACGGATCGTTTGCGCGCTGGCTTCCGATAGGCCCCAGTGCTTGACCTTACCCTCGGCGATGAGCTCGCCCACACCGCGGGCGACCTGCTCGATCGGCACATTGGGATCGACCCGGTGCTGGTAGAGCAGGTCGATGGCGTCGACCTTCAGCCGCTTCAGACTACCGTCGACCGCCTTACGGATCGTTTCTGGCCGGCTGTCGAGCCCGTTGCGCGAGCCGTCGGGCTTGAGGTCGAAGCCGAACTTGGTGGCGATCACGACCTGGTCGCGCACTGGAGCCAATGCGTCACCGACCAGGTCCTCATTGATATAGGGCCCGTAGACCTCGGCGGTGTCGAAGAAGGTCGCACCGCGCTCGACCGCCGCGCGGATCATGCGCACGCCTTCGTCATGTGCGAGGGGTTGGCCATAGGTGGTGTTCAGTCCCATGCAGCCAAAGCCGAGGGCTGACACTTCCAAGCCGCCTTTACCGAGTGTGCGCGTTTTCATTCCGGTCTCCTACTTGGGCGGCGGGCAAGAGGCTCGCCGGGGTTGGCAGAAAACTTAGGGCGTCGATCATTTGTCGATTAGACGGTATGATCGGCATGATCTTATGTCGGGAATGAATAAATGCGCCGGCAGGACTTTGGTGAACTTACCGCGTTCATGGCCGTCGCCGAGGACCGCAGCTTCACGCGCGCGGCGGCGAAGCTGGGAACCTCCCAGTCCACGCTCAGCCAAACCATCCGGCGACTGGAGATGCGCCTCGACCTGCATCTCCTTACCCGCACGACCCGAAGCGTCGCGCCGACCGAGGCGGGCGAGCGACTGCTGGAGACCTTGAAGCCCGCCTTCGAAGATATCGACAGCAAGCTCGCCGCTCTCACCAAGCTGCGAGAGAAACCCGCCGGCGCCGTTCGCATCAACGCCACCGAGCTGTCGGCGCGAGTTAGAGAAGTCACGATTTCTCACCGATAGAGATGTCACTTGGCGGTTTGGCGGCGAGGGGAGAACGACCAGATCCCTAATGTGTCTCAGCGCGACCGTGTTGCTGTCGATGCCGC
>DATCFW010000111.1:0-3824 GCA_036509295.1 Solirubrobacteraceae bacterium
CTCCTTATCGCGGAGGTTGGCGGCCTTCTCGAACTCCTGGGACTCGATCGCCTCCTCCTTGGCGCGGCGGGTCTCCTCGATCTCATCCTCGAGCTCGCGGTACACCGGCGGGGAGGTCATCGACTTGATCCGCATCCGCGATGCGGCCTCGTCGATGAGGTCGATCGCCTTGTCGGGCAGGAACCGGTCGGAGATGTAACGGTCGGCCAGGTCCGCCGCGGCCTCGAGAGCCTCGTCGGTGATGTTGACCTTGTGGTGCTGCTCGTAGCGGTCGCGCAGGCCCTTGAGGATCTGCACGGTCTCCTCGGTCGACGGCTGATCCACGATGATCTTCTGGAAGCGCCGCTCGAGCGCGGAGTCGCGCTCGAGGTACTTGCGGTACTCCTCGAGCGTCGTGGCGCCGACGGTCTGCAGCTCGCCGCGGGCCAGCGCCGGCTTGAGGATCGAGGCCGCGTCGATCGCGCCCTCGGCCGCGCCGGCGCCGACGAGGTTGTGCAGCTCGTCGATGAACAGGATGATGTCGCCGCGCTGGGTGATCTCCTTCATCACCT
This sequence comes from Solirubrobacteraceae bacterium, assembly GCA_036509295.1. Lineage (GTDB taxonomy): Bacteria > Actinomycetota > Thermoleophilia > Solirubrobacterales > Solirubrobacteraceae > Palsa-465. The sequence goes on from DATCFW010000111.1 coordinate 552, forward strand.
TCTTCAGGCGCTCCTCAAATTCGCCGCGGTACTTGGAGCCGGCGACCAGGGCGGCCAGATCCAGCGTGTAGATCTGCTTGCCCTTGAGCAGCTCGGGGACGTCGGCGTTGGTGATCCGCTGGGCCAGGCCCTCGACGACGGCGGTCTTGCCGACGCCCGGCTCGCCGACGAGCACCGGGTTGTTCTTGGTGCGCCGCGAGAGGATCTGCATGATCCGCTCGATCTCGGTCTCCCGGCCGACGACCGGGTCGAGCTTGCCCTCGGAGGCGAGCTTGGTCAAATTGCGCCCGAACTGGTCGAGCAGCTTGGACGACTTCTTGCCCTCCCCGGTGCCGGCCGCGCCGGCGGCGCCGGCGGCGCCCGAGCCGCGCTGGCGGCTGCCGGGTCCGGACAGCATCCGGATGACCTCGTTGCGAATCTTCTCGGAGTCGGCGTCGAAGTCGAGCAGGATGCGCGCGGCGACGCCTTCGTTCTCACGGACGAGGCCGAGCAGGATGTGCTCGGTGCCGATGTAGTTATGGCCCAGGCTCAGCGCCTCGCGCAGCGCGAGCTCCAGGACCTTCTTCGCTCGTGGGGTGAACGGGATCTGGCCAGAGGTGACCTCCTCGCCGGAGCCAACGATCCGCACCACCTGGGCGCGCACGCGCTCCACCGTGATGTCGAGCGACTCCAGCACGCGGGCGGCGAGGCCCTCCTCTTCGCGGAGCAGACCGAGAAGAATGTGCTCGGTACCAATGTAGTTGTGCTTGAGAGTCCGAGCCTCTTCCTGTGCCAAGACGACCACTTGGCGGGCACGCTCTGTAAATCGCTCAAACATGGGTCTTCCTAAGTGTGGTTGTGGCAGTACGACTGAGGAAGTTGGTCGGGGATTGGTCCTGGGCTGACTCTCCTACACGCCTGCGTCGCTCTGCTACTCAAGCGGCGACAGGGTTACCGAAGAATCCGTTTCATTCAACCTATTCGGCATTTCTGGCCAAATGGATGAGTGCCAACGGTTCTTTTCTTCGGGCCATAGCTCAGTCTAACAGCCGGTCTACCGTACTTTCGCCGCGCCCAGTCTCCTCGATGGCCGCAATTTGCCGCCAGTCGAGAGCCATGAACCGGCCAGGATGAGGACCAATCCGCCCAGCGCGCCGGGCCCCGGCCGCTCCCCCAGCAGCGTCACGCCGAGCACCACCGCGACCAGCGGATTGATGTAGGTGATGATCGTCGCCCGGCCGGTCCCGGCCTCGCGGACGAGCACCGTATAGACGACGAACGCCAGCGCGGTGCAGAACACGCCAAGGCCGGCCACCGCGGCGAGCGCGCCAAGCGTCGGCGCGCGGCTCGGGGTGTCGAGCGCGGCGAACGGCGCCAGGATGACCGTCGCGATCAGCAGGCTGGCGCCCATCGCCGCCCGGGAATCGATCCCGGCCATCCCCAGCTTGACCAGCATCGGGCCGATCGCGTACCCGACGGCGCCGACGAGAATCGCCAGGGCGCCGATCAGCTCCGAACCGTGGCCGGCGACGTCGAGCCCGACGAGCGCGATCACGCCGGCGAAGCCGATCCCCAGGCCGAGCGCGCGCGCCGGCGTCGGGCGTTCGGACGGGTCGAACCGCAGCGACAGCACGGTGACGATCAACGGCACCGCCGCGATGATGATCGCCGTCAGCGACGAGGCGATATGGACCTCGCCGGCGGCGATCAGCGGGAACGGGATCGAGATCTCGGCGACGGCGTAGGCGAGCACCCAGCGCCACCGTCCCGACAGCGTCGCCAGCGCCCCCGCCCGCCAGGCGAGCACCATCAGGATGACCGCGGCCAGCGCCACCCGCAGCCAGGCCACGTCGGCAGCCGTCAGGCCGCCGTTGATGGCGATCTTGATCAGCAGATACGACGCGCCCCAGACGACCGACATCACGGCGAACGCCCACCAGGCGCGCCGGGTCATGACCGCAGCGCGGGGAACAGCACGACCTCGCGGATCGAGCGCATCCCGGTCATCAGCATCACCAGCCGGTCGATGCCGATGCCGATCCCGCCCGTCGGCGGCATCCCCTGCTCCAGCGCCCGGACGAAGGCCTCGTCGTAGGGCTGCGCCTCGTCGTCACCGGCCGCGGCGAACCGGCGCTGGCTCTCGAACCGACGCCGCTGCTCGTCGGGATCGTTGAGCTCGGTGAATGCGTTGGCGATCTCCATCCCGCCGACGAACGCCTCGAATCGCTCCACCAGCCCGGGCACGGAGCGGTGGTCCTTGGCCAACGGCGAGATCTCGACCGGGAAATCGAGCAGGAACGTGGGCTGGATCAGCGTGGGCTCGACCTGCTCGGACACGAGCTCGTCGACGAGCTGCGGCCACGTGGCCTGCTCGGGCACGCCCAGGCCGCGCTCACGCATCCGGGCGGCCAGCTGGTCACGCTGACGCAGCGCCAGGATGTCGATCCCGGTGCGCTCCAGAATCGACCCGGCCAGCGTCTCCCGCCGCCACGGCGGCGCGAAGTCATACTCGCCCTCGTACCCCACGGCCTGGGCGACGGCGTGCACGAGCTGCTCGCACCGCTCGGCGACGTCCAGGTAATCGGCGTACGCCTCGTACCACTCCAGCACCGTGAACTCGGGGTTGTGGGTGGTGTCGACGCCCTCGTTGCGGAAGTTCTTGCCGATCTCGTACACGCGCTCCAGCCCGCCGACGATCAGCCGCTTGAGGTAGAGCTCGGTGGCGATCCGCAGGTACAGGTCGCGGTCCAGGGCGTTGTGGTGGGTCGTGAACGGGCGGGCCATGGCCCCGCCGTACAGCGGCTGCAGCACCGGGGTCTCGACCTCGATGAAGCCGTCGTCGTCGAGGCAGCGGCGAATCGTCGAGATGACGCGGGCGCGGGTTGTGAACAGCTCCCGCGCCTCGCGGTTGGCGATCAGATCGAGCTCACGGTGGCGAAACCGCGTCTCGACGTCGGTCAGGCCGTGGTGCTTGTCGGGCGGCGGGCGCAGGGACTTAGCCAGCAGCGTGAAGTCGTCGATGCGCAGCGTCAACTCGCCGCGCCGGGACATGAAGGCGGTCCCGTCGACGCCGATCAGGTCGCCGAGGTCGAGCGACAGCAGCCGCTCCATCGAATCGGCCCCCGCCCGCCCCAGCACGTCGGCCCGCGCCTGGAGCTGGATCCGGCCCGACCGGTCCTCGAGGTCGAGGAACGCCATCTTGCCCTGACCGCGACGAGCCACCAGGCGGCCGGCCACGCGGTGGGCGACCTCGGTCTCCTCGCCGGACGCCAATCCCGCATGCGCGGCGCGGAC
>DATCFW010000112.1:0-2599 GCA_036509295.1 Solirubrobacteraceae bacterium
CGCGTGCGGGTTGAGGCTGCCGGAGGGCCAGGCCCACGGGGGCTGACGATCACTCCCGCCGGTCCCGCTCCTTCTACTGGACTCTGACCGGGTGTGTCGCCCCAAACGAGCGCGCCTCCTACGCGCACCAAGCTGGCTGACTGGGCTTCCCGGGAGAAGCCTGCGGCATGCGCATCGGCAGTAATCCACGGCCATGCCCGATCCTCGGGGCCAGCACTGCTACTGGCGCCAAATTCGGGCCGACGCGGATCGCTGAGCGTTCCCTTCTGCGACTGGCGCGCCGCTGGAGCTGGGCTCCTCAGCGGACGCTCGGCTCGGGAGTGTCCGCAGGCCGATCGTGATTGAGACGTGTTCGCGGCAGCGGACGAGGTGTCCGACGCTCCGGTGATATCCGTCCGGCTGCTGGTTCGCGGTCGCGTAGGATCCGGGCGATGTCGGTCGTGATCGCTAACCCGTTGGAGGGTGTCTCGCGGGAACGTCTGCGCACCCGGACGAGCATGAAGTGGCGGGCCCACCCCGATGATGTGCTGCCACTGTGGGTGGCGGAGATGGATGTTGATGTCGCCGAACCGGTGCAGGAGGCGATCGTCCGGGCGGTGCGCGACGGGGACACTGGTTATCCGAGCGGGGACAGCTATGCGCGGGCGCTGGGGCGGCTGGCGGCGCGTCGGTGGGGGTGGTCGGAGTTCCCGGTTGATCGGTCGGCGCTGGTGCCCGACGTGATGCTCGGGCTGGTCGAGGCGCTGAAGCTCGTCACCGCCGCGGGGGATCCGGTGATCGTGAGCCCGCCGATCTACCCGCCGTTTTACGCCTTCACCGAGCACTCCGGACGCCCCGTCGTCGAAGCCCCGTTGCGGCAGGATGGCCGGCTTGATCTCGATGCGCTCGATAACGCGTTCGGCCGCGCGCGGTCCGGGCATCAGCGGGCGGCCTATCTGTTGTGCAATCCGCATAACCCGACCGGCGTGGTCCCCACCGTTGAAGAGCTGGCCGGCCTGGCCGCGCTGGCTGACCGCCACGGTGTGCGGGTGATCTCTGACGAGATCCACGGTCCGCTCGTGCTCCCCGGTGCTGAGTTTGTCCCGTATTTGAGTGTCGCGTCGGCCAGTGACGCGTTCATGGTCACCTCGGCCTCCAAGGGGTGGAACCTCGCGGGTCTGAAGGCGGCAGTCCTGAGCGGCGGCGAGGCCGCGGCCAACGATCTCGCGCGCCTGCCCGAGGAGGTTGGCCATGGGGCAAGCCACCTTGCGGTCCTCGCCCACGTCGCCGCCCTCGATCACGGGGAGGCCTGGCTCGATGCGCTGCTAGCGGGCCTGGATGCCAACCGGACGCTGCTGCGCGCCCTGCTGGACGAACATCTGCCCGAGATCGGCTGGCGCCCGCCACAGGCGACCTATTTCGCTTGGTTGGATTGTGCCCAGCTCGGGCTCGCTGACGCCGACTTGCCTTCAGGTCAGGAGGAGTCGGCTGCCCGCGGCGATGTGACCGTGGTGACCGGACCGGCGGCGGTGTTTCTCTCACGCGGCAAGGTCGCGCTCAACGCGGGCGCCACCTTCGGCTCGGGCGGCGAGCCCTTCGTGCGCTTGAACTTCGCGACCTCAGGGGAGCTCCTCCAAGACGCTATCTCTCGAATGCGCGCCGCCGTCTCCACTCCGACCTAACAACAGCGGTCTGCGCGCGGCGGCCGTTACATCCCAAGACGGGCCCAGACGAGCCGACAACGCATGTCCGCTCCTCGTCGCCATACCCGGCGCCCGGCACCTCCCGAGCCGTTGTTCGTCGAGCGTTGGCGCGTTCTTGCGGTGGTCGCAACACCTGCCCAGTTGGAGGGACTTTCTCGGTCGGCTGAGCGGCCCGGAACGGGGACGTCGCGTGAACCTCACCGCGCGTTAGCGAGGTCGAAGGCGGGAGCCGGCGTCAGCCGGCGGTCTCCGGTCGGGCGGTCAGCGGTGGCGCTGCGAGCCGCGTCCCTTCCTCGTGGCGTCGTTTTTCGGGTGGGATGCCAACGCCGCTCGAGCCGTGGCGCGCGGTCTCACTAGGAAACGATCAGCCGCCGGCGTCCGGTAAGGGGTCGGCAGTCGTTCGTCGAACTGAGGCAAGCCGTCGTCGCGGATGTCCTCCCAGGACTCTGCGTAGGCGACGCGCCGGGGCCGGCTTGCACGCCCGGCAGGGTCGTGCTCGGCGCGGCACGGGTATCGGCGTACCCGCGTCGCGCATACGATCCCGTGCCGTAGCTGTGGTTGCACCGGTGCACCGTCGAGCCTGGACGAGGATCACGGTGACAGCATTGATCGTCTCGGGCCTCGCCGCGGGGTGGGGCTCATCAAGCCTCCCGCGCACTCCGTCCAAACGCGAGCCGCGCGACCGCCGCCACAGCCGCGACCGGAGCGGTCTACACCGATTGCACCTCGGCGACCTTCCTGGCGCTGGACTTCCTGCACAAAGCCCCGCGGGATGTCAATCCGGCCGACATCAACAACGTCACCCGCCACGGCGAGCGCCTGGCCGCCACCGCCCTGGATCAGGGCACGACTCGCATCGATGCGATCGCCGCGTCCAAACGCCGCACGAGCCAGGACACCCTCCTGGAACGAAAGCT
>DATCFW010000113.1:0-4184 GCA_036509295.1 Solirubrobacteraceae bacterium
CCGAGTTCGCGTTCGATCTGCTCGAGGCTCTTGGCCTTGGTCTCGGGAACCCTCATGACGCAGTAGAAGATGGCGAAGATCGACAGGGCGGAGAAGAGGAAGAAAGTTCCGGAGCCGTGAATCGCGCCGAGCAGGGTCAGGAACGAGATCGTGACGATGAAGTTCGCCCCCCAGTTCGTCATCGTTGCCAGGCTCATCGCCTGCCCGCGTATGTCCACTGGGTAGATCTCGCTGATGAGCAGCCAGAAGACGGGTCCAAGGCCGATCGCGAAAGAAGCCGTGTAGAAGAACAGCGCGGCCACGGCCACGATCGAACCGGTGCCGTGCAAGGTGCTGCCGCCGATGACGAAGTCGACGGCGACGACGAGCAGCCCGAGCGTCATGCCGCACAGGCCACCGATCAGCAACGGTCGCCGGCCGACGCGATCGACCAGCCGGATGGCCACGATGGTGAGAGCCACGTTCACGATCCCGTTGCCGACGTTGGCGAGCAACGCGGAGCCAGATCCGAAGCCCGCGCCTTTCAGCAGCGTCGGCAGGTAGTAGATGATGGTGTTGATCCCCGTTATCTGTTGGAGCGCGGCCAGGATCACCCCGACGAGGATCACCTTGCGCAGCGACGGCTTGAACAGGTCACGCAGGCGGCTCTTGGAAACGTCCAGGCCCTCGACGTCGTGGATCTCCTGCTCGACGGCGTCGGTCGGCCGCACCTTGGCGAGCACGCGACGCGCGTCCTCGACGCGGCCCTGGCGGATCAGCCAGTGCGGGCTCTCGTCCTGAAAGACCATGCCGATGAACAGCAACGCGGCCGGGATCACCGCCAGTCCGAACATCAGCCGCCAATTCTCAGAACCCTTCAGCGCGTAGTCAACGAGGAACGAAACGAGGATCCCGGTCGTGATCGCCAACTGGTTAAAGCTCACCAGCGCGCCGCGCAACTTGGGGGGTGCCGCCTCGCCGATGAACAGCGGCACAATCTCAGAGGCCGACCCGACAGCGAGACCGATCACGAAGCGCATCGCGATCAGCACCTCGAGGCTAGGCGAGAACGCCGCCGCGAGCACCCCGACGATGAACACCACCGCGGTGATGAGCAGCGTCGGTCGCCGCCCGATCTTGTCGGCGATCCTTCCCGCCCCGAGCGCCCCGACGACAGCTCCCACGAGCAGGAGACTGACGACCAGCTCCTTGTCAAACGAGCTGACCGGCCCGAAGGCACGGTGGATAAAGAGCAATGCCCCGGAAACGACCCCGGTGTCATAGCCGAACAGCAGCCCCCCGAGCGCGGTGACCGCAGCAACCAGGACCACGTGACGCCTCATCGCCCTGGTGACCACGCCTCCCGCGGTGACCTTGCCCGATCCCTTGTCCTGCGTCCCTGACGCGGCGCCGTCAGCCATCAGCTCGACGGAGTCGGCGCTCGCCGCGCGGCGCGTGCGTGCCTGACGCTGCGGCAGCAGCGGCACCGCGGCTGCCGATCATGTCACGGCCCCGTCTGTGTCCGGATGCCCAACGACATGCAAAAAACCTGATATCGCCCGCTCAAACCGGCTCACAGCCCTCCAGCGTCGCTTGGCCCACTGTTCTTACGTCGTAGATGACCGTCTTGATGCCGACGATCTGCTGGGAGATCCCGAGCGCGACTCCGACGATCAGCATCAGGCGAACCTTCGCCGATGATGTCGCGCAGTCGTCCTTCCTCGGTCACGACGTGGCGGGATGTCGGCCTCGTCGATGCCCTGATCGCCGCGGTGGACCCGTTTGAGCACCGCTCGCGCCTCGCATCCTGGCCGCGTCCCGTCAGCCAGCATGGACTGTGGCATAGGATCATCCCGACCGTCAACGCCGCCCCGGGAACCGAGCCCAAGATCCTGGTCGGGTGCTTGCTAGGCCATCGCCTCGGCCGCTTGCCGGTGATCGGCGCGGTGCCGGGGCTGGGTGGCCCCTTGCTTGCCCGACGACATCGCAGTTGCCGTCGGGAGTCCGCCGGCTCCGGCGGTCTCAGGATCTCGAAGCACCTCAAGGTAAGACACGGCACGACGCTGACGCTAAGGGTGAGTGTGCTCATACGCTGAGGAGCTGAACACGATCAGGATCGAGGCAGGCGCTGTTCTCGGCAATGACGCCAGGATCGAGGCCGCGGTAACCGCGAGCTTCGCCCTCGCGCGTCCCATGGGCAGAAGCAGCCAGAACCGAGGAGATCGGCGACATGAAGGCGATCACCGTCGTACCCGGTAAGCCCGAGCAGGTGCAGGTCGGCGACCAACCCGACCCCCAGCCTGAGTCCGGGACCCTGCTCGTTCAGGGACGGCTACTAGGCATCTGCGGCACCGACGTCGACATCGTCGAGAACGGCTACGGCTGGCCACCCCCGGGACGGGAGCGGCTGGTCATCGGCCATGAATCGTTCGGCGCCGTGCTCGACGCCCCCGATGACAGTGGGTTCAGCGTCGGAGACCTCGTCGTTGGCATCGTCCGCCGCCCCGACCCGATACCCTGCGAGCCGTGCTCACACGGTGAGTGGGACTTCTGCCGCAACGGTCAGTACACCGAGCGCGGCATAAAAGAGCTCGACGGATACGGCGCCCAACGCTGGTGCATCGAACCGGAGTTCGCCATTCGGGTCGATCCCAGCCTTGGTGACTGCGGAGTGCTGCTCGAACCGGCGTCGGTGCTGGCCAAGGCCTGGGAACAGACCGAGCGGATCTTCACCCGCGCCTCGTGGCGCCCCAGGGTCGCACTGGTCACCGGCGCCGGCCCGATCGGCCTGTTCGCAGCACTACTCGGCGTGCAACGAGGCTTAGAGGTGCATGTGCTCGACCGCGCCGCCATCGGGCCCAAGCCGCAGCTGGTCGCCGACCTCGGCGCCACCTTTCACACCGGACCCGTGGCAGACATCGGCGTCACCCCCGACGTGGTGATCGAATGCACCGGCCACGGACCGCTCGTCTTCGAGCTCGCCGACGTCGTCGCGCCCGACGCGGTCATCTGCCTGACCGGCATCTCCTCCGGCACCCGGACCGTGACCGTCGGCCTTGACCAAGTCAACAAGGCCATGGTCCTGGAGAACACGGTGCTCTTCGGCTCGGTCAACGCCGGGCGGCGCCACTACCAGCAGGCCGCCGAAGCGCTGGCGAGAGCAGACCACTCCTGGCTCGAGCGCCTTATCACCCGACGGGTCCCGATGAGCGGTTTCGCCGACGCCCTGCGCAAGAACGATGACGACGTCAAAGTGGTCGTCGACCTCACCGCTTGACCGCTACGCGAGAAGTAAGCCGCGACGAACGCCCGGTACCCCACACGGCTCGCACAAGAGTAGCTCGTTCCGTGAACACGCCTCGTCCGGGCGGACGGCACCTCGGAGAAACCGGTCGAGATTTCTGGTCGACCAGGGCGCCCTTCGCATCGGAGCAGATGCCAACAACATGGAGAACACCGCTTTCTGGGACAGCACAGGGACGGCGCGCTGCATACGCCGGCGTGGTGGCCAGCGGTCCGGACATCATCACCGCGATCCGGAAACCCACATTTGGCGGGTTTTTCGGAGGATCAAGTCCGCGCGATCGACCTGGCGGTAGTCAACCTGACATGGAGATTCATGCCACGGGCGGTGGTGATCGTAGGCGGGCTCGGTGTAGTCGGCGCACTGTCGTCCGGGCCAGTCAGCGCATTCGTAGGTCGCCCGAGCCCACCGCTGCTTCCCGAGCCGATCGCAGCTGTACCGCGGCTCTGGGCGACCACGCTGGCCTGATCGGCAGCGCATATGGTCTCGGGCGTTTCGCGCCGAAGCTGCTGGCCGGCCGATCTCCGGCCCCGCGTGATGGCCATGACCGGCTGCCCACGGGTCGATCGAGTCGCCGCCCCGACTGACCGGTCCTTACACCAACCACCGGCACGGGGGGTCGGATCGAGACATTTGAGCGGGCATCCAGTTCCCCTGGAGGACTCGACGCGGTTGGCCGCAGTTCCGGCGCCCGCGGGAGGGGCGGCTATTGACAGGCGGTCGTGATCACGATCAGCTAGGAAAAGACGCCGGCGACCCAAGCCCGTCGGACGAACTTCCCGCACTAGACCTAAACCAAGCGTAGATTTGGCATGAGGGTTCGAGAGCAGTCCTGGATGGCCGTGTATTGCGGGGTTTTGGGGTCGACGGTGAGTTGAGGCCGGGTCGCGTGTGTGCGTGT
>DATCFW010000114.1:0-15708 GCA_036509295.1 Solirubrobacteraceae bacterium
TACAGCAGACGCCGAAGGTATCGATGTCCTTCAGTTCGACGATGACGGCTTGATTGAGAGGGCCGAGGGCTACTGGGATCAACAAGCCCTTCGCCGCGCCCTGGCCGGATGAGGCTGGCCCGTGTCTGACCTCCGGAGTTAGCAGCCGTTCGCGCCCAGGCCTGACCTGGTGTCTGCGAATCGACTGCCGCTCATTCGCCGACGCGGCACTCTCGGCGGGGCTGCTGCTCTCCGCACGATCCGGCAGTGACCGCTTGGTCTGAATGATGCCTGTGCCGTCGGGAAAGGAGGGCTGCACACACAGGGTGGCGATCGACCTCCTTTTCGCCAAACTCGCGGCCCGGCATCCCAGCTTCGACTGTCCGGTCAGCCTTGGTTTGCGGACGGTCTGATCAGCCGCCGCATCGACTATTCGGTCCGCTGTCGAATCGTCCGCTCGTCGATCGGCTTATGCGACGAGCGAGCCCGCTTTCCCCGCTATGCGAGGCTGCCGGCGGCGCTCGCGGAATGCCCGCGCCGCGATGGATGCAGGACCGGGCTTCTGGGCGTGCCGATGGTCGGATTGCGCTGCTCTGCACGTGAGCCGTCGATGCGGTGGCTGTGGCCGCTCCAGTGGCTGAGGAACGATTAGGTCGCTCCACCACTACCAGACGAGCGGCACGAGACGCTTGTGGTGTGCGGCATACGTTCGGTAGGCGGCGCCCGCTGTCTTGAACAGTGCGGCCTCCTCGATTCGGATGCGCCAGATGATGATCACAAGGCACGGAACGACGAAGCCGGCGAGTCCAACCCAGTTGGCGTATATGACCCCAATGCCAACCATTGCCGACAGACCCCCGGTGTAGCCGGGGTGGCGCAAGACGCGGTAGGGGCCTCTCGTAACGATGTCCTGGTCGGTGCTGACGTTGACGGTAAAGGTGAAGTATTGCCCGAGCGCCCAAAAGGACGCCCAACGCAACGCGGCGCCTGCGACGAGCAGCAACATGCCCACGATGAACACGGTGACGCCGTCGCCCATTCCCGCTCTGGGCGCCAGCCGCGACCCCCCGTGCAGCATCACGGTGGCAACTATCGTCCACACCGCCACCCCCGCCCAGAAGGCTGGCGTCGCAGTCCGGGTAGCGTTCTTCCGCCACGTGCGCTGACGGAAGAACTGGATGATCTCGGTGCCAAAGAACGCGATCACGAGGAGCAGGAACAGCCACCCTGCAGAATGGGGTTTGGTAGTAGGGCTTCATCGCGCCACCAAGTAAGCGTCAAACAAGCGACGGACATGCCGTCGGCTCCAGCCAGTCATGTCTGCTCCTTTCGGGTCAACGACCCCGACGCGTCGGATGCCACCATCCGCGCGCCGCTCGGGTTTGCACGTGTTGCGCGTTCAAACAACGCAACGAGTTCCTCGCCGTAGACCTTGAGATCTAGCTCGGGGTCGCCCGCTAGCTGACCGAGCAGGGCGTCGAGCGCGGCCTTCATGCTCACCGCCATCACCCGAGCCGAGAACTCTCCGCGGTTGCCGTCGGCCTGGCCAAGCTCCAGCGCACGCTGAACATCGGCCAACTCGCCCAACATTGCCTGCTCGCCGAAGCGGCGGCGCCCAGTTTCGTCTCGGAAGTTGCCCCAGATCTCGCCCACGGCGAGCATGTGCCGCGTATGCGTCCGGTAGTACTCGACCCAAGCGAAGATGTAATCCGCAACGAAACTCTCGGATGTTGTTCGCCCCAAGCGAGATTCCAAAAACACCGTGATTGAGTCGAAGATCTCCGACACCACCTCATAGATCAGGTCGTCCTTGGCGGCGAAGTGATAGGTGACGACGCCCTTGCTCACACCGGCGCGTCGAGCGACCTCAGCCACCGACATGCCTTGGAACCCGAGATCGACGATCGCGTCGATCGCGCAACCCAGCAACTGCTCGCGGCGCTTACGCTGAGTAAAGGTGCCCGGATTCCGGCCATCGCGCCGATTAGTACGCATGGCGTCAGTTTAGTACGTACGTACTAAAAAGCAACTCCATTTCGCCGCTCGATCGGTCAGAGCCCGTTCGGCCGAGAGGCCTTCTCTCGTTGAGCGGGAGCGAATGGGTTTTCGGACGCCCCGAAACAGCTGCGCGCGATCGGAGCGCGGATCGTTCGCTGGTAGGCCGACTCACTCGCACGCTGAGAAGTGGCGCACGCAGCGTCATGAGCGGGCCTGCCGACTTGATCGATGGACACCCAACGGAGTTGATTTTCCAGCCGTCCGGTAGTCGTTGGGATGTGCGATGCCCAGTCGCCGCCTTCCGGGAGGCGCTGGTCGATCCGGTCTGAGACGCCGCGGTCGTCAGCTCGACCGCCTGATCTTCGGGTCAAAGTCGCGCGGCCGAGCTATCGCAGTGCGCGGTCCCGTCGCTTCTGGATGACCCATAGACCGCCGAGCCCGGCGATCAGCACGACGCAGCCAGCGACAAGCACAGTCCAGGCGTCGACTCCGCCCAGCATCGCGGGGACCATCACGGCTGCCGCGATCGCACAGACACTCAATGCGATGATCACGGTCAGAGCGCCCATCCCCAGCGAGGGTTGCGGCGGAGCCGGTTGCATACCGCATACGCTCGCCGTACCGGCACAGACCCAAGTTGGCGACGAACCGGAAGTCAACTGAGCGCGCACGCGAGTCGGGTACCAGACATCCTGCGGTGCATGACCTCAACGCGCCCGATCACAGTGGACGATGCATACGAACTGGCGGAGTTGTTGGGCCGCAACCGAGAGTTCCTCGCGCCATGGGTGCCGACTCGCCAGCCGGAGTTCCTCACGCTCGGCGGACAGCGGGAGGCGATCCAGCGCCTGCTGGGTGAGCTGGAGCGGAGCATCACGGTCCCGCACGCGATCATCGATCACGACCGGCTCGTCGGCCGCGTGACCCTCAGCAACATCGTCCGCGGGCCGTTTCAGTCGTGCCACATCGGCTACTGGGTCAGCGCCCACGCGAACGGCCATGGCCACGCCACCGCAGCCGTCGCGGAGATGGCGCGGGTCGCCTTCACCGAGCACGGGCTGCACCGGATCGAGGCTGGGACGTTGGTGCACAACACCGGGTCGCAACGGGTGCTCGAGCGCAACGGCTTCGAGCGCATCGGCGTCGCCCGCGAGTATCTGAGGATCGCCGGCCGCTGGCAGGACCACGTGCTGTTCCAGCTACTGGACCCCCAGAGGTAACTCACCGATGCCGAAGCGCTCTTCAGCGGCGGCAGACGGCTGAAGAGGTAAGCCTCACCGAGGTCCGTTGTCGATCCAGCAAGAGCCCAACCACCCGCCGACTCCAGCCGACTGGCGACACTCCCGCTGTCACGCATTTCCGGCACTCTCGACGACGCCCGCCGCCGGGAGCGAGACAGCCGCTCTCGCCGAATCCAGCCGCGAGCCCGGGTGGAGGCAGCCTCATCGTGCGGAACGACGTGCTGGCCGTCGGCCTGGCTCGTCGCAGTAAGCGTTCCTTCCCTTGTGCGACGCCCAGCGGCGCCTGCGAGGGTGTCCGCTGATCGCTCGGTGCCAGGGCGGCCGCTGGCGCCGGGAGGTGAGCTAGTCGTGGTGTAGGTGCTCGTGGGCGCCCTCGGGTCCGAGGATCAGGATCATCTCGACGGCCTCCTCGACGGCCCCGAACCAGTGCGGGGTCCAGGTCGTGAACTCGACCGCTTCTCCCGGAGCGATCACCAGATCGGACTCGCCGAGCAGTAGCCGCATCCGGCCCGCCAGCACGTAGATCCAGTCGTGGCCCTCATGGACCGGTAGCGGATCGGGCGGCAGCCGACGTCCGGGACTGACAAGGACGCGATGAGCGTGCAGTCCCGAGGCGCCGCGACGGGTCAGCGGCCAGATGGTGAGTCCGGCGTAACGCTGCGCGCGACCGCGGACTCGCGGGTCTTGCGCCGCGGGGGCGCCGAGCAGATCGTCGGCGGTGACGCCCAGCGCGGCGGCCAGCGCGGGGACGTGGTCAAGCGCCAGGCGGCGCTTGCCTGACTCCAGCCGGCTGAGCGTGGACACGTCGATGGCTGCGCGGGATGCGACGTGCGCGAGCGTTAGGCCCTGCTCGGTGCGTAGCTCGCGTAGCCGCCGCCGAACACGGGCATCGATTGACTCACTCATCATTGCATTTGCCTGGATGGCAGGGAAGCTTGGCAGAACCATCCCGGGCTGTCATCCTCGGCGATCATGAAACTCAGAGATTCGTGATCGCATCGTGATCGACGGAGAGGCTGGCGGCCTGAGCGCGCTGTCGCTCCGCCGCGCGCGTCGCGTGAAAGAGACGCTGATGGGGAAGGACATCAGCGCGCTGCACGACGCGATCGTGACCGGCAGCGACGAGCACCCCGGCGAGGCCTTCTGATGCCTGCAGACGGGCACCATGTCACTGAGGAGCAGGCGGCAGCGATGTTCGAGCCGCCAAGCTGGGATGAGCGGTACTCCGGGACGGAGAAGATCTGGAGCGGGAACCCCAACGCACAGCTGGTTGCCGAGGTGTCCGGACTGACCGCAGGCAGCGCGCTTGACGTCGGCTGCGGGGAGGGCGGCGACGTGATCTGGCTGGCTCGACACGGCTGGCGGGTGACTGGCGCTGACTTCTCGGCCAACGGCCTGGCCCGTGCCGCCCGCCACGCCGAGCAGGCGAGGGTCGTCGATCAGACAGATTGGTGGCAGGTCGACGCACGGACCTTCGCGGCCGCCGAGCGGTCCTATGACCTGGTCACCACCCACTTCTTGCATCCGCCGGACGGCGGGATGGTCGAGGTCACCCGTCGACTGGCCGAGGCTGTCGCACCCGGCGGATACCTGCTGGTCGTCGGCCACGCGCCGTCTGAGGCATTCACCCATCTGAGCGCGAGCCACCGCAACGCGATGTTCCTCGCCAACGAGCTGTTGCCTGGCCTTCCGGGTGACTTTGCGGCGCTCGTGGTCGAGCAGCGGCCGCGGACAGTGACCCGCGGCGAAATGACGGTCGACGTTCACGACTCGACACTGCTCGCCCGCCGCCGGGGCCGCCGCAGAGACGCCGGCGACATCCAGCGGCTCGACGACGCGGTCGCGTAGCGGCGCTGCGAGCCCCCAGAAGGATGCGGACCCGGGTCCGCGGCAATCCTGTACCCGGCTCTTCTCGGGACAGTCTGGCGCCTGACAGAAGGGCTGGCTAGGTTCGGTTTGCCCGAGGTTCGATGGGGTAGTCGACCGCGAGCGGCGCGAGTATCCCTACCAGCTTGTTCGCTGGGAGTACGGCGTTGAGTGGGAACAGCATTCGCGGGGCGGAATCGGCCGAAGGACCGGTACATCTCCGCCTCGGCGTTCGAGGGAAGGTTCGGTCGAGACTACTTCCACTTCATGCGGTCAACCAGCGGCGCCACATGGCGTCGACGCCGCAGCTGCTCGCGAGATGCGAGAGCGCGTCCCCGGGGTGTCGGCGATCGCATTTCTTGCTCGGCGGCGATCTGGCGCCAGCAGCGCATCGATGACTTGGCGGCTCCCCGGGAGCTGCTCAAGCGAGCGCTCCAGCCACTCAGCCCAGAGCCGCAGCCAGATCCCCGATGGGGCGGTATGCTCGCCGGAGTGATGGCTGCTCGCGCGCGAAACAGTGGCGGGATGAGATGAAGGTCTTGGTGATCGCGAGCGAACCGATCTCCGCTGACCGTTTGCGCGCGGCGCTTGGCGACAGCACCGATGACGCGGAGATCATGGTCGTCGCGCCGGCGCTTCACCGCTCCGCGCTACGGTTCTGGCTCTCCGACGCGGACGAAGCGATCCGCCGGGCAGAGCTGGTGCAGCGCGAAACGGTCGAAGGCCTCGACGACGCGGGATTGGATGCTCGGGGAGACACGGGTGAGGGAGATCCGGTCAAGGCGGTGAAGGACGTTCTCGTCACCTTCCCGGCGGAGCGCATCGTGATCTTCACTCGCCCCAGCTCGGAAGAGCGTTATGACGAGGGCATCGACGCCGACGCATTGCAGCACCATGTTGGCCTGCCGGTCCAGCAGGTCGATTGACCGCCGAGGCGGTCGTGTGTGTCCTCATTGACCGGCGATCCGAGCTGCTCCCGCCCCGGAGCACGACGCATTGCCGCTCCGCCGCGTCGCGGAAGCCGCGCCGCGCCGATTCAGGCCCGCTCCGGTTGCGCTCCCGAACGCCTCCGGCAGCTCCGCCGGTGGTGCTCAAGGTGAGTGCGGCGTTCACGTCAGGGCAGGTGTTTCCTCCCGCTGGGTCGCTCCTGGTGTTCGCCCAACCCAGGCCCGGCACCTCCCGAGCCGTTGTTCGTAGAGCGTTCGGCCGTGAGACGGCTTGTGCCGGATTCGAGGCATCCTTGCGGCCCGTTGACTTCGTGCAAGACTCGACGACTATGGCCAAGGAGCGGTATCACTATCCCGTGATGATTTACGTCCTGACGGTGCTCTGTGCTCTCGGTCTGGCCTGCGTAGCCCTAGGGATTGCCGATGGGTGGGTTCTCATCGCTGCCGGGGCGACGGTCATCATCGCCTCCTTGGTCCGGCTCCACGTGATCCTCGATCGTCGGCGAGTAGGCGTGGGTCTCAGGCCGCTCCCGCTGGACCGCCCGAAGCCGCCGCGACGGCGTTCCTAGACGGCCGGGATGCGTCCCGTTGCGCATCCGCTCGGCAACCCGAAGGTCACGCTGAACTTTCGCGGCGATGCGGATGGCGGCGACATCGTCGTCCTGTCGGGCACGGCCGAGGTGGACGAACCCGTGTGCCGTCCAGTTTGCCGACGCGGCCGACCCGGGAAATTCGTCAAGTCGCTTGACTACGGCCTGCGCGTCCGGTTAACGTGACACAAGCGATGTGGGCTTCACTGGCCAGGATGCCAAAAGCCGCCGCGCTGATCGCCGTCGGCCTCGCCGGCGGCGCCGCCGCGTTGGCCGTCGCATCCGTTCCCGACTCCAGCGGTGCGTACAGCGCCTGCGTGCTGATGGACACGAACACCGTCACCACGGGGACCACGGTCACGACCGTGACCGCACCGGACACCAGCGGGGGCTACGGCAGCAACGTGAACCTGATCGACCCGAGCGCGGGCCAGTCGTGCAGCGATGTCAGCTCCAACCAGGAGCTGAGCTCGAACCAGTCCGAGCAGCCGATCAGTTGGAGCGCGACCGGACCCGCGGGCGCGACGGGACCCGCGGGCGCGACGGGACCCCCGGGCGCGACCGGACTCCCGGGCACGACCGGACCCCCGGGCGCGACCGGACTCCCGGGCACGACGGGACCCCAGGGTCCGCTCGGCACGACCACCACAATCAAATTGAAGTCGAGCCCGACGCCGAAGACCACGTCTGAGACTGACGTCGCAGCGGTCGCCCTCTCCAATCCCGGCAGCGCGCTCACCGGCGAGTCGCAGGTCACGATCGGTTCCGCCCCGGCCAGCACCGTGATTGGGTTCGATGCCGTCAACATCGACTATGAGGCCAAGGGCAACTCCTCGATCGGCTCCCAGAGCACCGGCGCCGGAGCCGGCAAGGTCCAGCCGGCGACGATTCTCGTCGCCAAGCTGCTTGACACACTGTCCCCGACACTGCTGGACGCCACTGCGGCCAAGCAGGTGTTCCGCAAGGGCCTGATCGTGGTTCCGTCCGCCGGCGGCGCGGGCCACGACCTGCGTCTGCAGCTGATCGACGTTGCGATCACTTCTGACCACATCACCTCCAACGCTGGCGCGAAGCCGCTTGAGCAGCTGACGCTGAGCGCGCTCGGCGTCAAGATCGAAGACGTGGCCAGCGGCAAGGTCAATTCCGGCGTCGACCAGCCCTTGCCGAGCGGCTGGAATCGCGTCCTGAACGTGACCCAGACCACCGGCAGCGGCCTCTCCTGATCCGGACGGCGGGCTGGGCTCGCCCCCGCTGCTGATCGCCACCTGGAAGTCAGTGATCTCTCACGCGTGGTGGAGCTGGTGACTTCCGCTTTGGCTCATGGGCATCGGCGCCGGATGCTCAGTCGACGGTGAAACCGGCTACGACCGACTCCCGCCGAAGAGGACAGGGGCGTGCTGGGGAGCTGAGCCGCTGACGGTAGATCGCTGGGATGCACGCATTCTCGCTCTGCACGTCGCTGGGAACGGAGGTGCTTCCCGGGTAGTGATGGCCTCCGACATCCCACGCGATCGACTTTGGTACGCCGGAGAGATCGCTTCCTGGCCGGTTGAGCTCCGCGACGGGCTCGACACCGGTTGTCCGAGGCACGAGCTGAGCGAAGTCATCGCGACGCTTGAAGCCAGCGACGCGAGCTCCGTTGCCGGAGGCCTAGCGGTCATGCCAGGGCTGTCAGTCTGGTGGCACGGTCCTCAGCCGCCCGGTTCCGTCGCAACTACGAGAACCCCGGGGCGGACCGCGAGATCGGCTGACTGGTCGATCTCGACGCGATACCCGGCAGGCCCTCGGCGGCGGCTCACGACTCGTAATTCACGCCCACGGATGACGTCGCAATGAGCGTTGGGGAGCGAGCCGCTCTGATCAACCACCGGCCCGGTCCAGAGGCTTGCGCAGGCAGGCGACCGGTCAGTACTGGGTGTGGATCGCTGCACTGACCTGAGTGAGGGTGTCTTGGGCGATGGCTCGGGCCGCGGCGCTGCCGTCGAGCAGGACTCGTCGGAGATAGCCTCGATCGGTCATCAGCTCGGTGCGGCGTGCACGGATCGGGCGCAGCTTCTCGTTGACCGCGTCGGTGGCACGCCGTTTCAGTTCAGCGGCGCCGCGGCTGCCGATCTCCGAGGCGACCTGTTCTGGGGATGCGTCCTCGCACAGGGCGGTGAGTAACACGAGGTTGGCGACCTCAGGACGGCTCTCGGGCTCATAGGAGATATGGGGGTTGGAGTCGGTCTTGGCTCCTCGTAGCAGTCGCGCGGTCTCCTCGGCCGTTGCGGCGAGCGCGACGGCGTTGTTGCGGCTCTTGCTCATCTTCTTGCCGTCGATCCCCAGCAGCGTCGGAGCGCTGCTCAGCAGCGCCTCGGGCTCGGGAAACACCGGTCTGTTGGGCGCGTATCGGCGGTTGAACCGCCGGGCGATCGTGCGGGTCTGCTCGACGTGGGGTAGCTGGTCGGCGCCGACGGGAACGAGTGTTGCCTGGCAGAACAGGATGTCGGCCGCCTGATGGACGGGATAGGTCAACATCAGACCGTTGAGCGCCGTCATTCCTGAGGTCGCGGCCTCGTCTTTGACGGTCGGGTTGCGCAGCAATTCAGGCAGGGTGACCAGGCTCAGGAACGGCAGGATCAGCTGGTTGAGCTCGGGCACCTGTGAGTGAGCGAAGATCGTCGCCCGCTGTGGATCGATCCCGACGGCCAGGTAGTCCGCCACGAGTTCTTCGACGTCTTGTGGCAGCGACGCGGGACTGTCGCGGTCGGTGATCGTCTGATAGTCGGCGACGAGCACCATCAGCTCGACGCCAGCGTCCTGAAGGCCAACCCGGTTCAGCAGCGTCCCGAACAAATGCCCGAGATGCAACTGCCCGGTCGGTCGGTCACCCGTCAGCACCCGCGGCGCGAAAACCCGCGACGACGCGGCGGGATGACGTTCAGATACCGGCATGTGTGGTCCTTTCCGATGGGATGGACCGCCCTCAGAGCGCACCCGAACTCGCCAAGGGATGTCGGGCCGCTCCCAGGAGCGGCCCGCGGAGACAGAGGTCAGCGGGGCCGCATAAGCTGCGACCACCACCAGCAGCGACAAAGTGCGCTGTCCAACATCACCACGATCGTACGGGGCCAGTCACGAGAGCGCCAACGCGCGCCCCATCCGACAGCTCTCTGATCACTAATGCAATCACGCGCTCGGTATCGGCGCGCAAGCGTGTGTCGACATGTCCTGCTACACCGACGGGCTCGCGCTGTGCTGCCAGTTCACGCCATGACCGCCCCGCACGCCTTCCCGTTGGAGCCCGGCAGCGGCGAAGGCGCGGTCGACCTCGTAGCGCGACTGACGGCGCCATCGTCGGCTTCCGCCGCCCCGACCAGGTCGACCCGATCCCGACCGCCGCGGCCCTCGACCTCATCGACCACGACATCGCCACCATCGAAGGGAGCACACGATGACCCCGCACACGCCACAGACGAAGGTTCGCGTCGGACTACTGGGCGTCGGCGTGATGGGTTCCGCCATGGCCCAGCGGCTGCTGACCAGGGCATCGCCGTGATCGCATGGGACCGCAACGCCGAGCGTGTTGGCGATCTCGAACGCCGCGGTGCCGAGCCGGCCCAGACGCCCGGCGACGGCGTCCACGGCGCCGAGATCGTGGTCACGATGCTGCCCACCGCCGAGGTCATTCTCGATCTGGCCGAGCCGCTGCTCAATGAGTGGCCGCCGGACACCGTCTGGTTGCAGATGAGCAGCGTGGGGGGCGCCGAGGCAGACCAGCTGACCCAGGCGGCCACGGCACACGAGGTCACGCTCGTTGACGCACCCGTCTCAGGCAGCTCCCATCCGGCGCAGGAGGGACAACTGACCATCCTGGCCTCCGGGCCACACTCCTCCCGCACCACCGTCCAGCCGGTCGCCGACGCGCTGGCGTCTCGGGTGCTCTGGGTCGGCGCAGCCGGCATGGGCTCGCGGCTGAAGTTGGCCGCCACTGGATGATCACGATGGTCGCCGCACTGGCCGAGACGATGCACCTCTGCGAGGTCATGGGCCTCGACCAGCAGCAATTCATCGCGCTGCTGGACGGCGGGCCGCTGGGCTCCGCCTTTGCCCTGCAGGAGCTGGGCGAAATGCGGCGGCATCACTACCCGCAGGCTTCCCAGTTCGCCTCGCCCTCAAGGACCTGCAGCTCGTCAATGAAGTACAGCAGGACTCCCCAGCCGCAATGCGCTCCTGGACGCAGCACTCAACCGCTTCACGAACCGCCAACCAGAAGCTCGCCGACCAAGACCTGGCCGCAATCTACGAGCTTGACCCACCGGTCCAGGCCACGCCAGCCGGTGCTCCGGGGCGCGGCCGGTTCGGAGTGCGCGGGACGGCTCGGCGCAGGCAGTTAGTTAGTGACTCGCAGAATATGACTCTGGGTGCGGGTGCTCGCCGACGGCAGCGGTGAGGCGGTGAAGCGTGTCGTTGAGGGCGCTGAACTCGGACTCGGTCAAGCCCATCGCGGAGGTGATCGCGTCTGGGATGCAGGCCGCCCCCGTTCTGAGGTCGCGGCCCTGGTCGGTCAAACTGATGGTCACGATGCGCTCGTCATCGGGGCGACGCTCGCGCCGGATCAGGCCGCGAGCCGCGAGCCGCTTGAGCAGCGGAGAAAGCGTGCCGTAGTCGAGGCGCAGGCGGTCGCCCAGGGTCTTCACCGGCACCCCGTCCCGCTCCCACAGCGCCAGCATGACGATGTACTGCGGGTAGGTGAGGCCCAAGTCGTCAAGCAACGGACGGTAGAGCTGGGTGACCGCGCGCGACGCGGTGTAGAGCGCAAAGCACAGGGCGTCGTCGAGCGCAAGTGGAGCGGTCGTGCTCGGAGTCGAGTCGCGGGCGGGTGAGACGGAGTCAGTGGAGGTCATCACGCCGGTGTTGGCCGGGTCGAGATTGAGAGACGATCCTACAGAGTACCAATGTAACGATTGCATTGTGCACGATATAATCGTGTGATAGGACCAAGACGGGCGATGTAGAGGATCGCCACAGCTGGCCACGCGGCGCGGGGCGCGAGCGACGTGTCGGCTTATCGTGCGATTCGAATGATCCGTTGGGGGGCGGGCGCCGAATGGAGGGTATGCGCCTACGATCCGTGATCGCCCCGGGCATCGCCGCCGTCGTCGTCGCCGTGGTCGCGCTGGCGTTCGGAAAGAGCCGGCCGGCCGTGTCGAGCGCGCCCGCCTCCGCCGCGCACGCCACCGCCGTCGTCAGCGGCAAGGACGTGACCCTCAAGATCGCGAACTACTCCTACCACCCGCCGGCGCTGACGGTCAAAGCCGGTACGAAGATCATCGTCACCAACTCCGACCAGACGGCGCATACGGTGACGGCGAAATCGGGAGCGTTCGATAGCGGCACTGTCAACCCCGGGAAGTCGGCGAGCTTCACCGTCAGCAAGCCGGGCGTCTACCACTACTACTGCCAGTTTCACGCCTTCATGACCGGGACCATCACGGTGGTCAAGTGAGCGGCCGTTTCGCCTCCGGCTCGAGGACGGGCGTCGCCGCTGCAGTGCTGGTCGCGGTGATCGCGGTCGTGCATCTGCAGCAGTACATCGACTTCATCAGCGAGGTGCCGACGATCGGCGTGCTGTTCCTGCTCAACGCCGCCGGCGGCGCCGGTCTCGCGGTCGCGCTGCTAAGCGGTGACCGCCAGCTGCGGCTGCTCGCGGCGGTGGGTTCGATCGGCATGGCTGCCGCATCGCTGGTCTCGATCGTGATCGCGCTCAGCGGAAGCCTGTTCGGGTACAGCGAGCCGACCCTGCGGCTCCCCATCCTGATCGCGATCATCGCCGAGGTGGCGGCCATCCCCGTGCTCGTCGCGCTGGTGATCTCGGCGCTGGGCGACCGGTCCGCCGTCCAGCCGGCTCCGGCGGCAACGCACCGCTCGTCGACCTGACTCAGGCCGCGGATACCCGGAGGGCTTCACCAGACGCCGGGAATGAGGCGTGCCCGGCTCGCCGCGAAGCGGCGGTAGGGCTCGCCGAGACCGTCGACCAGCGCCCGCTCCTCGAAGCGGGCCACCGCGCCACGTCGATCGAGGCCGACTGCACGTCGACCGCCACCGCGAACCCGCCTCCGACGTTGCCGACGATGGACACGATCACCACCAGCAGGCTCCCGCGATCCGCCCGCGACTCCTGCTGGTTGCGCCAGCTCCGCAGCCGGACACGCTGCTCCAGGACGACGAAGGTGATCGGGACCGCGTACAACGCGATCTTCGCGCCCGAGTTCGTATCGGGCAGCGGCGACACTGCCTCAGTCTGACCGACCCGGCCATGGCGGTTCGCGGCCGGGCGCTCACACGCTGATCAGGACGATGCCGGCGGCCACGGCGATGGCCGGCCCGAGGCGCCGCCGTCCCAATGGCTCGTGGAACAGCAGTGCGGCGATCAGGGCCGCGGTGATCACGCTGGTTTCTCGGAGCGCGGACACCAGCGCCAGGGCCCCGCGCGTCTGAGCCCAGATCACCATGCCGTAGGCGATAAGCGACAGGATCCCGGCGGCGAGCCCGGCCGCGACGTCGCGCCGGTGGATCGTCGCGCCGTGCCGGCGCACGTTCACCGCGGCGATGGCGGCGACGATCGGGCCCTGGAGGAGGAACAGGAGGGCG
This sequence comes from Solirubrobacteraceae bacterium, assembly GCA_036509295.1. GTDB lineage: Bacteria > Actinomycetota > Thermoleophilia > Solirubrobacterales > Solirubrobacteraceae > Palsa-465. The sequence continues at coordinate 13,255 of DATCFW010000114.1, forward strand.
ATGTAGCCGTACGGATTGTGGGCGTGGCGGACGCCGAGCCCGTCCAGCACCGTGTAGCCGGCGATCGTCACGCCGGTGAGCAACGCCGCGAGCGTGGCCGGGGCGTCGGCACGGGTGAGCTTGCCTCCGGCGAGGACGATCGCCATCAGGCTGGCGGCGACGATCGACACGCCGGCGATTTGGATCGCCGCCAGGTGCTCATCGGCCAAAAACCAGGCAGCCGCGGCGACGAGCAACGGCGATGTGCCGCGCGCGAGGGGGTAGGCGCGACCGAAATCGCCCAGCCGGTAGGAGTGCAGCAGCGCGTAGGTGTAGGCGACGTGGATGAGCGCGGACGCGGCGACGAAGGCGAGCGCCGACGAGGCCGGCATTCCCGTGAGCGGCAGGGCGACGGCGGCGACCGCCGCCTCGGTCACGCCGAGCAGGCCGAACGCGACGAACCTCTCCTTGATCGCGGAGGCAATGGCGTTCCACGTGGCGTGCAGGACGCCGGCGCCGAGAACGAGGGCGGTGACGGACGGGCTGAGGTGGGTCGAGATCACGCAGCGGCGGAGAGCGTATGAAACAATATGCCGTATGAGCGTATCAAGCGAAACTTTCTTCCAGGCGGATCGTCCGTCCACCCAGCTGAGATCACAGCTCGGTCGCCTGCCCGACGCTGAGCGGCGCGTGGGCGAGGTTCTTCTCTCCGGGGCGGGCGTGGCGATCCACGAGAGCGTCGGTCAGCTCGCCGCCCGGGCCGGGGTTTCGCCCGCCACCGTGGTGCGTCTCTCGCGCCGGCTCGGCTACGAGGGGTTCGCCGCGCTGAAGATCGCCATCGCCCAGGAAGCCGGGAGCGTCAACCAGTTTGGTCATCCGCCGTCCGAGCGCGACCCGTCAGCCGCCCTCCAGCTCCAGGCCATGGACGCCGAGGCGGACAGCATCCGGCGCGCGGCGCGATCCATCGACGGCGATGCCTTCGCCCGTTCGCGCACCGCGATCGCCGACGCCGGGGAGGTCCTGTTCACCGGCGTCGGCGGCTCCGCCGCGCTGGCGGCGCTCGCCGCCTTCCGGTTCTCGGCTCTGGGGGTCCGGGCGTCCTCGTCGCCCGACGCACTCAGTCAGCACCTGCGGGCCGGAACGCTCGCGGCGAACGACGCCTGCGTCGCCATCAGCCACACCGGGGAGAGCCGGGACACGATCGAGGCGGTTCGCACCGCGGGCCGGACCGGAGCAACGACGATCGGGATCACCAGCTTCGCCGGCTCGCCGCTCACCGAGGCCGTGGACGTGGCGCTCGTCTGCGCCGACGCGCAGGACGCGGCGGCCCGAGAGCTGTTTGCCAACCCGATCGCGCTCGTGAGCGTGCTCGGCGCGTTGCACGCCGGCGTCGCGCTCCGGTTGCCGGCGTCGGCGGCGCCCGGCGCTGCGGCCCGGCTGATCGCGTCACACCAGTACTGATCGAGGTGGGCGACCCCGCACGGACCCATACACTCCGCGACCGATGAGCACCGCCCTCGAGCACAGCGTCCGCGTCCAGTTGCGCTGGCGCGACATGGACATGCTCGGCCATCTCAACCAGTCCGTCTATCACGAGCTGCTGGAGGAGGGCCGGGCAGCGCTGATCACGGAGATCGTCAATCGCGTCGGGGTTGATCACGCGCACGGCGGTTTCGTGCTCGCGCACGTCGACCTCGACTACCACTCCGAGGTCCGCAAGGAGCACCGAGAGGTGGAGGTGGTCGTCACCCTTGTCCACGTCGGGAGCTCGAGCCTGCGTCTGGAGCACGAGATCCGCCTGCCCGACGGCACCGTCGCGGCATCCGGCACGACGGTGATCGTCGCCTGGGACCCGGCCACGCGGGGCAAGCGGACGCTGTCGGACGCCGAGCGCACCGCGCTGTCCTAAGTCGTTCGTGTCGTGAATATGGCGACCCCGAGAGTGGTCACCGGTGGATGCATGGGCCAGAACGCAGGTCCGGGATTACGCTCGGGCGCGCGGAGCCCCGCTGCCGGGTTCGCTGGCATGGCGCCGGCGGCGCCGTCAGCCGCTCGCCCCGGCGGTGTTCCCGGCCCCGGCGACTGAACCGGCCGGTTCGGGGGCGAACAGGGCGACGAGCGCGGCGCCCGCCGAGGAGGCGAGCGCGATCACTGCCTTGCCGGCGTCGATGATGGCGGGGTGCGTGGTCGCGTTCGCGGTTTCCAGCAGCACCCCGACGGCGAGGAAGACGATGAACAGGACGGCGAGGAACCAGATGGTTCGCAACGCCGTCGTGGTCGAGCTCTTGGCCGCGCCGATGCCCGTCGTCGTCGCATCCTCGGTGGCATCGGCCGCAGCGGTGGTGGCTGACTGCAGGACGGTCTGCTGCGCCAGCGCGCCGGCGAGGACGGTGTTCGCGGCGACGGCCGCCTGGGGATCGGGCGGCTGTCCGGCCGACGCATTGGCCGCGACCTGGACCGCCTGCTGCGCGCGCT
>DATCFW010000115.1:0-4281 GCA_036509295.1 Solirubrobacteraceae bacterium
CAGGCCGGAGACAACGCCGGCTGTCTGTTGCGCGGTACCAAGCGCGAGGACATCGAGCGCGGCCAGGTGCTGTGCAAGCCGGGCTCGATCACGCCGCACACCAAGTTCAAGGCCGAGGTCTACGTCCTCAAGAAGGAGGAGGGCGGGCGTCACACCCCGTTCTTCACCGGATATCGGCCGCAGTTCTACTTCCGCACGACCGACGTCACCGGTGTCGCCAACCTGCCCGAGGGCACGGAGATGGTCATGCCCGGGGACAACGTCCAGATGGAGATCGAGCTGATCCAGCCGATCGCGATGGATCAGGGTCTGCGGTTCGCGATCCGGGAGGGCGGCCGCACGGTCGGCTCCGGGGTCGTCACCGAAGTCATTCAGTAGTGGCAGTGGGCGAGGGGCCCGAGCTTCGGGCCCCTCGCCTTTTTTTTGCAAAGCCAGATACGACGACGTGAGCCGCCCGGGTGTCTCGCTACCCCCGGGCGCGACTGCTCACTGAGAAAGAACGAAAGCCCTAGAAGACGTCCGTGGCAACTATTGCTCAAAACAAGATCCGCATCCGCCTGAAGTCATACGACCACACGGCGATCGAGACAGCGGCCAAGGAGATCGTCGAGACGGCGACGCGCACCGGCGCGACCGTTTCCGGTCCCGTTCCGCTGCCGACGGAGAAGAACGTGTACTGCGTGATCCGGTCGCCGTTCAAGGACAAGGACTCCCGTGAGCACTTCGAGATCCGCACCCACAAACGACTGATCGACATCCATCAGCCGACGCCCAAGACGGTCGACTCGCTCCAGCGCCTCGATCATCTGCCGGCCGGCGTGGATATCGAGATCCGTCTCGCGTCCTGACTGTGGCCGCGATCCTCGCCACAAAGCTCGGGATGACCCAGCGGTTCCTCGACGACGGTCGCGTCGAGCGCGTCACCGTGCTCGAGGCCGGGCCGTGCCCGGTGACCGCCATCCGCACCGTCGAGCGTGACGGCTACGAGGCCGTCCAGCTCGCATTCGCGCCGTGCAAGGAGAAGGTCCTCACCCGGGCTCAGCTCGGCCACCTCAAGAAGGCCGACGCGTCGGCGCACCGTCACCTCGCCGAGTTCCGCGACGAGGCCGGCGAGCTGCTCGTCGGCGAGACCGTCACCGTCGAGGCGTTCGAAGTCGGCCAGAAGGTGAAGATCTCGGGCAAGTCCAAGGGCAAGGGCTTCGCCGGCACGATCAAGCGCCACAACTTCGCCTCCGGACCCAAGTCCCACGGCTCGCACAACGTCCGCGCGCCCGGCTCGATCGGTGCGTCGGCGACGCCGTCCCGGGTCATGAAGGGCATCCGCGGGCCCGGCCGCATGGGCGGCGGGCGCGTGACGCAGCGCGGGCTGACCGTGGTGGAGATCATGGCCGGTCGCAACCTCCTGCTCGTTCGCGGCGCCGTGCCCGGCCCGACCGGCTCGACCGTCGAGGTGCGCACAGATGGCTGACACCGCTCCCAAGCTCGGCGGCGGCTCGGCCGCGCTTGACGCGACCGCGTTCACCGCGAGCTTCAACATGCCGCTCGTGCACGAGACGGTGCGCGCCGAGCTCAACGCGCGGCGTCAGGGCACGCACTCCACGAAGACTCGCGGAGAGGTGCGCGGCGGTGGCGCCAAGCCGTGGCGCCAGAAGGGCACCGGCCGCGCCCGCGCCGGCTCGTCCCGCTCGCCGATCTGGACCGGCGGCGGCACCGTGTTCGGCCCTCGGCCCCGGCATTACACGGTGAAGGTCAACCGCAAGGCGCGCCGCGCGGCGTTGCGCTCGGTGCTGTCGGTGCATGCTGACCGGGGGTCGCTCGCGGTGTTCGACGCCGCCGCGTTCGACGCGCCGTCGACTAAGCAGGCGCTCGCGCTGCTCGATGATTGGCTGACCACCGGCGCCACCGGATCGACTCTGGTCGTGCTCGGTGACGGCGAGACCAACGCCGGGCTGTCGTTCCGCAATCTGGTAAAGGTCGCGGTCCTGCCGGCCGCCGACGCCGGCGTCGCCGATCTCATCGGCGCCGCATCGCTGCTCGTCTCCGAGGCCGCGCTGCCCGCCCTCGTGGCCCGTGCCCATGGCAGCGGTGAGAGTGAGGAGGCCGACTGATGGACGCCAGCCAGGTCATCATCCGCCCGGTCGTGTCCGAGAAGTCGTTCGTGCTCGCCGAGGCCGGCAAGTACACCTTCCGCGTCGCCGACAAGGCCCACAAGACGCAGATCCGCCAAGCGGTCGAGCAGCTGTTCGACGTCAAGGTAGTCGAGGTCCGCACCGCGTCGGTCAAGTCCAAGCCCAAGCGCCGCGGCCAGACCGCCGGTCGCACGCGGCAATGGAAGAAGGCCATCGTGCAGGTGCGTGAGGGCGACACGATCCCGATCTTCCAGGCGTTCGAGGCGCCCGAGTAATGCCTATTCGCAAGCCCAAGCCAACCTCGCCCGGACTGCGTTTCGTTTCGTATCCGGACTTCGCCGAGATCACCCGGTCCACCCCGGAGAAGTCGCTCACCGAGGGTCTGAAGAAGAGCGGCGGCCGCAACTCCAACGGCCGCAAGACCTCCCGTCACCGCGGCGGCGGCGCCAAGCGCCTGTATCGCAAGATCGACTTCAAGCGGCGCAAGGACGGGATCCCGGCCAAGGTGGCCGAGATCGAGTACGACCCCAACCGCTCGTCCTACATTGCGCTGCTGCACTACGCCGACGGTCAGAAGAGCTACATTCTGGCGCCCGGGCGGCTCCGCGTCGGGGCGACCGTGATGTCCGGCCCCGGGGCCGACATCCGGGTCGGCAACGCCCTGCCGCTGAGCGGCATGCCTCCGGGAACCATCGTGCACAACGTCGAGCTCACCCCGGGCCGCGGCGGCCAGATGGCCCGCTCCGCCGGGACCGGCGTCCAGTTGCTGGCCAAGGAGGGCGACTACGCCACCCTGCGCCTGCCATCCGGGGAGATGCGGATGGTCCGCGCCGAGTGTCGCGCCACCGTCGGCACGATCGGCAACGCCGAACATCAGAACGTCAAGATCGGCAAAGCCGGCCGCAAACGCCACATGGGCGTGCGGCCGCAGACCCGTGGCACGGCGATGAACCCGGTTGACCACCCGCACGGTGGCGGCGAGGGCTCGACCACCCCGGGTCGTCACCCGGTGACCCCGTGGGGCGTCCCCACCCTGGGGTATCGCACCCGTAAGAAGAACAAGCGATCCGACCAGTACATCGTGCGCGGTCGCAGACGAGGTAAGAAGCGATGAGTCGATCGAGTAAGAAGGGCCCGTTCGTCCAAGAGCGGCTGATCCAGCGGATCGAGGCGATGAACGCCTCCGGCGAGAAGCGCATGATCAGGACCTGGTCGCGCACGTCGACGATCTTCCCCGAGATGGTGGGGCACACCATCGCCGTGCACGACGGGCGCAAGCACGTGCCCGTGTTCGTGTCGGAATCGATGGTGGGCCACAAGCTCGGAGAATTTGCGCCGACGCGGCTGTACCGCGGGCATGCCGGGACGGGTAAGCGGCGATGAGCACCTCGTCTGACGGGCCTGAGAAGGACGAGCTTCGGGGAGCGGAGGGCGCGTCCGACGCCTCCGACCCCGCTGCCGAGTCCTCGCCCGACATCGAGTCTCAGGACGCGCGAGGGTCGGCGGAGCCGGATGCGGCCTCCACCTCGACCTCCAGCGCCGCCGCCGAGGGCGACGCGCCCGAGCCCGAAATCGCCGCCGAGGCTGTGGCGCGTGACGCGGATGAGGCGCCGGCTGAGGAGGCGCCTGCGACGAAGCCCAAGCGGCGGCGGCGGAAGGCTGCTGAGGCACCCGCGGCGGAAACGGCTGAGGCACCTGGAGCGCAGGACGCTGAGGCGGACGCTGCCGACGAGGAGCCCGAGGCGGAGGCTGCCGATCAGGCGCCGGCCACACGCGCGAAGCCGACCGCGCCCGCGCCGACGCGCCGTCGCGCGCGCCGGGATCCCGATCTTCCGATTCCGGTCGTGCGAGCGCAGGCCAAGTACGTGCGCTCGTCGGCCCGCAAGGCGCGGCTGGTGTGCGACAACATCCGCGGGAAGTCGGTGGACGAAGCGCGAGCTATCCTGGCTCTCACGCCGCGTGCGATCGCACGGGATTGGAGCAAGCTGCTCGAGTCCGCGATCGCCAACGCCGAGCACAATCACGAGCTCGTGGGCGAGGATCTGTACGTCAAGGCGGTGCAAGCCGACGAGGGTCCGACGATCAAGCGCTTCCGGCCGCGCGCCATGGGCCGCGCCACACCGATCCGCAAGCGAACCAGCCACCTGACGAT
>DATCFW010000116.1:0-9273 GCA_036509295.1 Solirubrobacteraceae bacterium
GAACAGCGTCACCGCGATCCCCGACACGACGATCATGTTCGTGTACTCGGCGAACAGGTAGGCGACGAACGCCGTGCCGCCGTACTCGGTGAAGTACCCGCCGACGAGCTCGGCGTCGGCCTCGACCAGGTCGAACGGCGCGCGGTTGGTTTCCGCGAACGACGCGGTCATGAAGATGAGAAAGCCCGCGAACTGGGGGATGAAGTACCACATGCCGGCCTGTGCGTGGACGATCCCGGTGAGCGACAGGGTGCCGCTGGTGATGATCACGCCGACCAGCGCCAGGCCCTGGGAGACCTCGTAGGAGATGAGCTGGGCGGCGCCGCGCATGGCGCCCAGGAACGAGTACTTCGACCCCGACGCCCAGCCGCCGAGCATGATCCCGTAGAACGAGATCCCCCCGAACGCGAACACGTACAGCGGGCCGATCGAGACGTCGATGCCGTACAGCCCCACCCGCTGGCCGAAGATGTGCTGGACGTTGCCGAACGGCACCAGCGCCAGTGACGCAACCGCGGTGAGGATTGCGATCATCGGCGCGATCCGGAACAGGTACCCCACGGACGTGGTCGGGCGGAACGGCTCCTTGACGGCGAACTTGACGATCTCGGCCAGCGGCTGCATCAACCCGAACGGACCGACGCGGTTGGGCCCGTAGCGGCCCTGGAAACGGCCGAGCAACTTGCGCTCGTAGACGATGATGATCGGCAGGATCGCGAAGATGACGCCGAAGATCACGAGCGCCTTGACGATCTGGACCCACCACGGCTCGAAGTAGGTGACCAGCGCGAACGACGTCATACCTTCACGACCTCGACCAGCGACTCGGTGAGCGCGTTGGCCGACTCGGCGGCGAGGCCGTCGGCCAGGAACGCGGAGCCGGCGGGCACGCCGGTGCGCACGGCCGCCGTGGCGGTGAGGCGATGGCCGTTGGAGCTGACGATCACCTCGGAGCCGTGCGCGATCCCCAGTCGTTGGGCGTCCTCGGGGGAGAGTTCGAGCTGCTGCTGGGGGATGAGGAACTTGAGCGCCGGGGAGACCTCGCACTCGGGCGCGGCCCAGATCGGGCGGTAGGTGCCGAGCCGCAGCGAGCCGTTCTGCGCGCTCGGGGCCGGCTCGCCGGCGGGCACCCCAACCAAGGTCACGTCGCCACCGGAGATCGAGGCGGCCTGAGCACGCTCGGGCCAGCGCACGCCGCGACCGCCGATCTCCTCGAGCGTGAGCCCCGCGTACGCCGGCACCGCGGCGACGAGTTGGGCGAACGCGTCGTGCGCGCGCGTCACGCCGGTGTCCAGGCCGCAGCGGCGGGCGATCTCGGCCAGCACCGCCCAGCTGGGGCGGACCTCGCCCGGATGGGCGATCGCGATCCGCAGCCGCTGCAGGCGGCCGTCCGGGTGCACGACGGTGCCCTCCTTCTCGGCGTGCGACTCGGCGGGGAAGATGACGGTGGCGTGCTCGGCCAGGCCCTCGGTGAGCACCGCGGCGTGGGCGACGACGAGCGCGACCGAGTGCAGCGCGCGTTCCCACAGGGCGCGGTCGGGCTGGTCGCGCACCGGGTCGGTGCCGAACAGGTGCAGCGCGGTGATCTCCCCGGCGGCCGCGGCGGCGCCGATTTGGGCGGTGCTGCGCCCGGCGGTGGCCAGCGTCGTGTACCCCGGTCCGGCGTCGGGGACCGCGCCCGCCTCGCGCAGGCCGCGCCCGTTGGCGCCACCCGGCAGGCCGATCAGCCCGGCGCCGTCCCGGCCGGCGATCCCCAGGCCGTCGGCGATCCGCAACAGCGCGGCCGCGCCGGCACCGAGGCGCTCGCCGTAGAGGATGACCACGTCCTCGCCGCCGTCGCGCAGCAGCGACGCCAGCGCGGCGATCTCCTCGCCGACGTCATCGGCGCCGTCGAGTGCGCGGGCCAGCGCGGCGGCGAACCGGCCATCGTCCCCGGGCGCGTAACGGACGCTCAGCGTGGCGTTGGCCTCCAGGGCGGTGGGCCGTGCCGAGGCGATCGCCAGCTTGACGCCGTGGCGCCGCACGCCCTTGCGGATGCGCAGGTCGAGGATCGGCGCGTCGTCGCGCGGGTCGCAGCCGAGCAGCAGCACGGTGTGGGCGAATTCGATGTCGGGGACCGACGCCTGCAGCTCGGGCGCCGCCAGCGCCCGGGCGAGGTCCGCCGAAACCGGTCCCGCCCATCCGTGGGCGCCGCCGGCCCGGGAGTCGATGTCCGCGGAGGCGAGCCCCTCCCGTGCGAGGCGCCCGAGCAGGAAGCCCTCCTCGTTGGACGCCTGGCCGCCGACGAGCGTGCCGACGCGACCCTGGTGGCGGGCCAGTCCGGCCGCGGCGTCGATCGCGCGCTCCCACGAGACTTCGCGCAGCTCGCCGCCGTCGCGCACCAGCGGGCGGGTGATCCGCTCGTCCACGTGGATGGCCTGGTAGGCGAACCGGCCCTTGTCGCACAGCCAGCCGTCGTCGACGCCCTCGTGGTCGCGGGCCAGCACCCGGAGGACCCGCTCGTCACGCACGGTGAAGGTGACGTTGCACTGCGACGGGCACAGCGTGCAGATCCCGGCGCCGTCTTCGATGTCCCACGGGCGGGCGCGGAACCGGTAGGGCTGCGAGGTGAGGGCGCCCACCGGGCACAGCTCGATGATGTTGCCGCTGAACGGCGCGACGTAGGGATGCCCGTCGTGCGTGCCCACGAACGTGTCGGCGCCGCGCTCGGCGAAGATGAGCTGGTAGTCCTCGGCGATCTCCTGGGAGAACCGCACACAGCGGTAGCAGAGGATGCAGCGCTCGCGGTCGATGGCCACCAGCGGCGACAGCGCCAGCGGCTTCTGGAAGTGGCGCTTGGGCTCGATCATCCGGGAGCGGCCCAGGCCCCAGCCGAACGAGATGTCCTGGAGCGGGCACTCGCCGCCCTTGTCGCACACCGGGCAGTCGAGCGGGTGGTTGACGAGCAGGAACTCGACGATCGCGTTCTGGGCGGCGCGGACGCGATCGGTCTGGGTGTGGACGACCATGCCGTCCTTGACCGGGGTCGAGCAGCTCGTCTGCAGCTTCGGGATCCCCTCGACCTCCACCAGGCACATGCGGCAGGCGCCGACGGGCTGACCGAGCTTGGGTTCGTAGCAGAAGTAGGGGATCTCGATGTCGCCCTGCTTGGCGGCGTCGACGAGCATCGCGCCTTCGGCGGCCTGCACCTCGCGGCCGTCGATGGTCAGCTGAATGGTCTTGCGCTCTGGACGTGGCATGGCGGGTGGGAAGCTAGTGAACGGGAAGCGGTCCCGCGTGCTCGTCGGCGACCCCGAGCGCGACGACGTCCTCGACATCGGCGCCGCCTGACCGCGCGCGGGCCGCCTCAATCTCGGACTCGAGCTCCGCGCGGAACTTGACGACCATCGAGCCGATCGGCATCGCCATCGCGTCGCCGAGGACGCACAGGCAGTTGCCGATGATCTGCGTCTGGACCGACGCCATGATGTCGAGGTCCATCGGCGTCGCCTCGCCGGTGGTGATCCGCTGCAGCATCTTGTGGGTCCAGTTGGTGCCCTCGCGGCAGGGCACGCACTTGCCGCACGACTCGTGGGCGTAGAACTTGGCCAGCTTCAGCGCGGTGTCGAGCACGCGGCGCGACTCGTCGGCGATGATGATCGCCCCGGATCCGAGCATCGACCCGGCCTTGGCCAGGCTGTCGAAGTCGTAGGGGAGGTCGAGGTCGTCTTTGGTGAGCACCGGGGAGCTCGAGCCGCCGGGGAACCAGAACTTCACGTCACGGCCGCTCGGGGGGCCGCCGGCGAGGCCGTAGACGATCTCCCGCGAGGGGATCCCGAGCTCGATCTCGTAGTTGCCGGGGCGCTTGACGTCGCCGCTGATCGAGACGAGCTTCGTGCCGGTCGACGTCTCGGTGCCGATCTTGGCGTACTCGGCGCCGCCCATGCGGATGATGTGGGGCACGGTGGCGAGCGTCTCGACGTTGTTGATCAGCGTCGGTCCGGCGTACAGGCCCTCGATCGCCGGGAACGGCGGCTTCAGGCGCGGGTTGCCGCGCTTGCCCTCCAGCGAGTCGAGCAGCCCGGTCTCCTCGCCGCAGATGTAGGCGCCGGCGCCCCGGTGAAGGACGAGTGACATCGACAGCCCGCTGCCGAGGATGTCCTCACCGATGTAGCCCGCGTCGGCTGCCTCGGCGATGGCGGCCTCGAGGATGTCGGCCTGGAGCTGGTACTCGCCGCGGATATAGATGAACGAGCGGCTGATCCCGCCGGCGTAGGCGGCGATGACGATGCCCTCGACCAGCATGTGCGGGCTCTTCTGCATCAGCTCGCGGTCCTTGAACGTCCCCGGCTCGGACTCGTCGGCGTTGCAGACGAGGTACTTGGCCATGTCGCCCTGGGGCAGGAAGGAGACCTTGCGGCCCATCTGGAACCCGGCGCCACCGCGGCCGCGGATGCCCGAGTCCATCAGCTGGGACAGGACGTCCTCGCGCGACATGCCCAGCGCCGTGCGCAGCGACTGATAGCCGCCGCGGCGCTCGTAGACATCGAGCGTGTTCAGGCCCGGTTCGTCGATGCGATCGAACAGGAGCTTCTTCATGTCCGGTCCTCGGTCTCGGATTCCTCGGTCGCGTCGACGCAGCGGCGGTAGCGGAGCTGCTTCTCGGGCAGCACGGGCGTGCCGGCGCGCAGGTCGTCGAGGATCCGCTGGGCGTCGTCGGGGACCAGCGGGCCGACGTACTCGCCGTTGACCGACGCCATCGGGGCGATGTCACAGGCCCCCAGGCACTCGAACGAGCTGACGTGGACGGTGTTGTCCCCGGCGGCGGCCGCGACCATCGCGTCGAACAGCTCGTCGGCGCCCAGCAGGGAGCAGGAGATGTTCGTGCAGATGTAGACGTCGTCGTGCCGGGGCCGCGGCTCGAGCTCGAGCATGTCGTAGAAGCTGGCCACCGAGGTGAGGTACGCCGGGGTGAGCCGCATGATCGCGGCCACCTGGGTGATCGCCGTCGGCGAGCAGTAGCCATGGACGGCCTGGGCCGCGTGCAGCGCCGGGATGGCCGCCGAGTGCCGGTCCGGGTAGCGGGCCATCGCCGCCTCGATCTCCCGGCGCAGATCCGCCGGCACCGGTGTCGTGGCCGGGTCGGGGACGACGGCCGGATCCTTGGTCAGGTCCACGGCATCGTCCCAGCCCGGAACGCGCGATCCGTGCGCGAAGCGCGGGACGGAAATGCGACCAGCCCCGGTGCTCACCGGTCGATGCCCCCGAGGATCGGATCGAGCATCGCCAGGGTCGCGATCAGGTCGGCGATGTAGGCGCCCTTGACCATCGGCTCGAGCGCCTGGAGGTGGACGAAGCTGGGATCGCGCATGTGTACGCGCGCGGGCTTGGCCGAGCCGTCGGCCCGCACGAAGCAGCCCAGCTCGCCGCGCGGCCCCTCGATCGGGTAGTAGGCCTCGCCCTCGGGGACGCGGAAGCCCTCGGTCACCAGCTTGAAGTGGTGGATCAGCGCTTCCATGCTCGTCGCCAGCTCGTGCCGCGGCGGCAGCGCGATCTTGCGGTCCGGGGTGATGTGGGGACCCTCGGGCAGGCCGTCGAGCGCCTGGCTGATGATCTTCACCGACTCGTAGATCTCGGCGTGGCGCACCCGGTAGCGGTCATAGTTGTCGCCAACGGTGCCGACCGGGATCTTGAACTCGAAGTGGTCGTAGCTGGAGTAGGGGTGGGCCTTGCGCAGATCCCAGGGGTTGCCGGCGGCGCGCAGCAGTGGCCCGGTGACGCCGATCTCCAGCAGCGTCTTCTCGTCGAGCGCGCAGGTGCCGCGCAGCCGCTCGAGCACGATCTGGTTCTTCTCCAGCAGGTCGGCGTACTGGTCGGCCCGGGTCGGCATCTCGGCCAGGAACGTGCGCAGCTTGGCGGCGAAGCCGGGCGGGATGTCCTCGAACACGCCGCCGACCTGGAAGTACCGCGTGTGCATCCGCTGCCCGGACGACATCTCGAACAGGTCGAGGATCGTCTCGCGCTCGCGGAAGCAGTACCAGAACATCGAGATCGCGCCGAGGTCCAGCGCGCTCGTGCCCAGCCACACGAGGTGGGACATGATCCGGTTGAGCTCGAGGTGGATGATGCGCAGGTACTGCGCGCGCGGCGGCACCTCGACGTCGAGCAGCGTCTCCACCGCGCCGCAGAAGGCCATCGCGTTGAAGTAATACGACAGGTAGTCCATCCGCTCGACGACGGGGATCACCTTCCAGTAGGACTTCTGCTCCGCGGTCTTCTCGATCCCGGTGTGGACGTAGCCGACGATCGGCTTGATGTCCCGCACCACCTCGCCCTCGAGCGTCGCCAGCAGCCGCAGGACCCCGTGGGTGGCGGGATGATGGGGGCCGATGTTGAGCGTGAGCAGCTCGTGGGTCTCGCCCTGCCCGGCGGACTCGGCGGCGTAGGTGATCGATTCCTCGCGGCGGCGGTAATCGGCGGTGTCGAGTGCCATCAGGCCCCCCTCCGATGATCGGGGCGGACCATCATTGGTACTTCCCGTAGGAGTTCTCTTCGTTGTACGTGAACAGCACGGGCTCGCCGCCGATCGGGAAATCGCGCCGCTGGGGGAAGCCCTCGAAGTCCTCGGGCATGAGGATGCGGCGCAGGTCGGGGTGTCCCTCGAACACGACGCCGAACATGTCGTACACCTCGCGCTCGGGAAACTCCGCCCCGGGGAACAGCTCCGTCGCGGTGCGCAACCGTGGATCGCCGGTGTGGACCCGGACCTTGACGGTGATCCGGTCCACCTCGTGCATGTTGAGCAGCTCGTAGAGGACGCCAAGGCGCGGCTCCTCGGGGTAGTAGTCGATCCCGTGCAGGCTGGCCAGGAACGTGTAGCCGCTGGCCTTGAGCTGGCGCAGGACGTCGGTGACGTGATCGGGCGCCGCCAGAAGCACGGCGCGGCCGCGGCCGAAGTCAGTGCCGAGAATCGACTCGGCGTTGTGGTCGCGGAGCTCGTGGGCCGTCAGCTCGAGGCCAGTGGCGTCAGGCACCGGCGGTGCCGCCTCCGCGGAACACGTTGATGGCGCTGTCGGCGCCGGCGTCATCCGCGATCGGGATGACCTCCTCGGTGCCGACGGCGTCATAGCGCTCGCGCCAGCCGTTGGGCTCGTGGCCCTGGATCTTGTCGCGCAGGCGCAGGATCCCGTGCATCAGCGCCTCGGGGCGCGGCGGGCAGCCGGGCACGTGGACGTCGATCGGCATGAACTTGTCCGACGGCACCAGTGCGTAGTTGTTGAACACGCCCATCGACGAGCAGCACGCGCCCATCGAGATTGCCCACCGCGGCTCGAGCATCTGGTCATAGATGCGGCGGATGACCGGCGCCATCTTCACCGACACGCGTCCCGACAGGATCAGCAGATCGGCCTGACGCGGCGAGGCGCGGAAGGCCTCCCAGCCGAAGCGGGCGATGTCGACGCGGGCGCCGACGATGGACATCATCTCGATCGCGCAGCAGGCCAGCCCGAACGTCATCGGGTAGATCGAGTTGCCCTGCGCCCAGGAGACCGCCTTCCCGACCGTGGTGGTCATGACGCTCTGCTCGACGTAACGATCGAGCGCCTCGCCCTCCAGGTCGCCGCGCAGCATGTCGCGGGCCAGCAACTGCCGCGAGCGGAAGTCATCAGGGGCGCTGAGCACCTCGCGCTTTATTTCCATTCCAGGGCTCCTCGCCGCCACACGTAGACGAACGCGATCATCAGCAGGGCGACGAACACGATCGTCTCTGACAGCGCGAACGTTCCGAACGCGCGCAGCTGCACCGCGATCGGATACAGGAAGATGACCTCGATGTCGAACAGGATGAACAGCATCGCGATCAGGTAGAAGCTGATCCCGAACCGGAAGCCACGCTGGATCTCGGACGGCAGGCCGCACTCGTACGGTGAGGTCTTGCTCTGCTGCCGGTGGGTGTTGCGCACTCCGGTGAAGAGATTGAGGACTCCGAACAGGCCCCCCACCGCCGCGCCGAGCAGGAGAAACACGATTGCCGGCAGATAGCTTCGAAGCACAGGACCTCTTATATCACCGACGTACGAAAGCTTGTAACACGTTGTTACTTAGTGCGAAATGCGGCTATCTCCCGCGCGCCCGGTTTCGCGCCTGCCTGCTGCATACCCACGTGAGCCCGTTCCGTACCCGATGAAGGCCGTCCACATCGTCGTCGGCATCCTCTGCATCACCCTGGTGGGCGGCTCCGGGCTGTGGGGTGCCTTCTGCTGGCAGCGCGGGTCCGACAGCCGTTGGTTCTGGCGTGCGCTCCGCGCCGGTCAGGCGGCGGTGGTGGTCGAGGCCGGGCTCGGCGGGGTCCTGCTGCTGCTCGGTGACAAGGAGTCGAGCCTCCACCTGCTCTACGGACTGCTCCCGCTGGCGGTGTCGTTCGTGGCCGAGCAGCTGCGCATCGCGTCGGCGCAGATGGTGCTCGACGCCCGGGGCCTGGAGTCCGCCGCCGCCGTCGGCGAGCTGCCCGAGTCAGACCAGCGCCGGGTCGTGCTCTCGATCCTCCAGCGCGAGCTCGGGGTGATGGTCATCGCCGCGCTGGTGATGCTCGTGCTGCTCTTCCGGGCCGCCGCCACCGGCGGGTAGCCCCGCGCGCGCCCGGGAGGCCGTGTCAGTGGGGTCTCGCTGCGGCTCGCCCGGGCGAGTGGTGCCACCGGGGTTGTCCTGTTTCTTTGCCTATATCTAAGAAAGCCGCCAACCCTTCGGAATCGTTTGCACAGACCGCGGTGCGCGATGCGGTCGCGCGACCCGCTCGATGCGCTGCCGCTGGCTCAAGCGGACGCGGGTAGGGCGTGGTAGCGCCCGCCGTACCACAGCAGCGGATCGCCCTTCCCGAGCCCGAGTTCCATTACCTCGCCGATGGCGATCGTGTGGTCGCCGCCGGCGATTAGTTCGCGCAGTTCGCATGCCGCCCACGCCAGTGCGCCGTTGATGATCGGCACGCCGTGCACGAGGCGATGATCGACGCTGTCGAGCTTTTCGGTCTCGGGCAGCTTTGACGCGAACACGCCGGCTAGGCGCGCCTGGTGCGATCCCAGCAGGTTCACGGCGAACCGCGAGGAGTCGCGGACGATCGGCAGCGTCCGCGCCCGGTTCTCGAAGCAGACGAGCGCGAGCAGGGGGTCGAGGGACAGCGAGCACAGGGCGTTGGCCGTCATGCCGCCCCGTCCGGCCGGACCGGCGCTGGTGATCACGGCGACGCCGGTGGCGAACCGCCCGAATACCTCGCGGAACAGCTCTGGATCGGGCTTG
>DATCFW010000117.1:0-2213 GCA_036509295.1 Solirubrobacteraceae bacterium
ACGAGTTCCGGACGGTGCATAATCTCGCCAGCCTGCGCGGGCTGGTCGACCTGCTCTCCCGGCCCGAGCCGCCCAGGCGCACGATAGAAAGGATAGCGTCATGAGTACCTCAATGGGCGAGACCGAGGACGTGCTGGGCCAAGCCGCCGCCTGGCGGGCAGCCGGCGAGGACGTGGCGCTCGCCACCGTCACCGAGACCTGGGGCAGTTCGCCGCGTCCGGCCGGCAGCCAGATGGCCGTCACCGTGTCCGGCAAGATGGCGGGCTCGGTCTCCGGCGGCTGCATCGAGGGCGCCGTCGCCGACGCCGCCATGCAGACGATCGCCAGCGGCGCGCCCCAACTTCTCGATTTCGGCGTCACCAACGAACGCGCCTGGGAGGTCGGCCTCGCCTGCGGCGGCAAGGTGAAGGTGTTCGTGGAGAAGCTGACGTGACGCCCGATATCCTCGCAGCAATCACCCGGGCGCGGGAGGAGAAGCGCCCGATCGTCCTCGCGACGCGCCTGTCGGACGGCGCGCAGCACCTGCTGCCCGATCCGGGCCAGGACAAGGCGCTGAACGAAGCGGCCGAGGCGGCGCTGCGCGACGACAAGAGCGCGACGATTCAATCCGATGGAACCGCGTGGTTCCTGCAGGCGCACAATCCGCCGCTGCGCCTGATCGTCGTCGGCGCCGTCCATATCGCGCAAGCGCTGGTGCCGTTCGCCTCCGGCTGCGGGTTCGAGGTCACGGTGGTCGATCCACGCCGCTCCTTCGCGTCGGACGAGCGCTTCCCGAACGTCACCATCCGCACCGACTGGCCCGACGAGGCGCTCGACGCACTGCACCCCGACGCGCGCACCGCGGTCGTCACGCTGACCCATGACCCGAAGCTCGACGACCCGGCGCTGGACCGGGCCTTGCGCTCCAACTCGTTCTACATCGGCTCCCTCGGCTCGCGGCGCACCCATGCCGCCCGCCTCGCCCGGCTGCGCGAACTTGGCCACACCGACGCGGCGATGGCGCGCATTCGTGGCCCCGTCGGGCTGTCGCTGGAAGCGGTGACGGCGCCGGAGATCGCGCTCTCGATCGTCGCCGAACTGGTCGCCGCCCGGCGCGGCTCGGCGCTCGCCGACCGCGCGCCGGCGCGACAAGCGGCATGAAATTCGGGCCGGTTCCGCTCGCCGAGGCGAAGGGCACGATCAACGCCCACAGCCAGCGCCTCGGAGAGCGGATGATCCGCAAGGGCTCCTTGCTCGACGACACCGCGATCGCGGCGCTGCGCGAGGCCGGGCGCACCGAGGTCATCGCCGCGCGGCTGGACCCGGGCGACGTGCCCGAGGACATCGCCGCCGACCGCCTCGCGGATCCCCTTGTCGCATCCTTGCTGAAGCGCACCCGCGCCGCCACCGGACGGGTGAACCTCGCGGCCGAGGCGCCCGGGCTGCTGAGGCTCGACGTGGCCAAGATCAACCGCATCAACGGGGTGGATGAGAGCCTGACCCTCGGCACCCTGCCCGACTACGCGGTGGTCGCCGCCAAGGACCTGGTCGCCACCATCAAGGTGGTACCCTTCGCCGTCCCCGGCGCCGTGCTCGACGTGGTCGCCGCCATCGCGCGCCAGGGCGGCCCGGCGCTGACCCTGCATCCGTTCCGCCCGCTCCAGGTCGGCCTGGTGGTGACCGAGCTCCCGGGCATGAAGGAGAGCGCGACCGAGAAGGCGATCGCCGTCACGACGGAGCGGGTGAACCGCCTGACCGGCACGCTGCTGCCCGCCCTGCGCGTCCCGCACCAAGAGGCGCCGGTCGTCGCCGCGCTGGAATCGCTGATCGCGCAAGGCGCGGAGATGCTGCTGATCGCCGGCGCCTCGGCGGTGGTGGATCGGCGTGACGTCGGCCCGGCCGCGATCGTCGCTGCCGGGGGAGAAATCCTGCATTTTGGGATGCCGGTCGATCCGGGCAATCTGATCTGCCTCGGGCGCATCGGCGATCGTCCCGCCCTGGTGCTGCCCGGCTGCGCGAAGTCCCCCAAGCTCAACGGCATCGACTTCGTCCTGCCGCGCCTGTTCGCCGGGCTGACGGTTCGCCCGACCGACGTGATGGCGCTCGGCGTCGGGGGCCTGCTGAAGGAGACCGATGCCCGCCCGCTGCCGCGCGAGAAGGCGCCGGGCGTCGTCCGTTCCGGCCCCGCGCCGCGCAGCGCGCCCATCCTCGCCGCTGTGATACTCGCCGCCGGA
>DATCFW010000118.1:0-8598 GCA_036509295.1 Solirubrobacteraceae bacterium
GGGCGATGCCCTCGCCGTCCAGGAATACGACCCCTCTCATCCCGCGGTGGCGCTCGTGTCCCAGAGCGGCAACGTCGCCGTCAATGCGCTCGCCACCCGGCGGGGGTTGCGGTTCCACACCGTGATCGCCAGCGGCAATCAGGCCGTGCTGTCGGCCGCCGACTATCTCGAGTTCCTCGCCGGCGAAGACGGGGTGGGGGCGATCGCGCTCTACCTCGAGGATGACGGCAGCCCGCGGCTGGTCGACGGGCTGGCCGCCTGCGCCGATGCGGGAGTCCCGGTCGTGGTGCTCAAGGTGGGACACTCGGCCGCGGGGGCGCGGGCGGCGGCGTCTCACAGCGGCGCGCTGGCCGGGGATCAGCGGGTGTTCCGCAGCCTCGTCGACGAGGCCGGCGCGGTGTGGGCCGACGACGTGCACGAGCTGCTCGAGCTGTCCAAGACGATCGCGGTGCGGCGCCGGGGCACGGCTCGCCGGGCAACCGCGGTGACCGCTGCCGACGGCCTGGCGATCATGACCTGCAGCGGCGGCGACTCCGCCCAGGGCGCCGATGAGGCCCAGCGGCTCGGCCTCGAGCTGCCGGTGCTGGCACCGGAGACGCGCGCGCGGCTGGCCGAGCTGCTGCCATCGGCTGCCACCGTCGCTAACCCGCTCGACTACACGGCGATGATCTGGGGCGACGTGGCCGCGCTCGGGGAGCTGGTCCGCGCGCTCGGCGAGGACCCGGCGATCGGGCAGGTGCTCGTCTTCTACGACCAGCCCCATGGCCTCACCGGCGCGCCGGAGCAGTCGTGGCGGGCGGTTCGTGAGGGCGTCATGCTCGGCGCCGAGCGCAGCCCGGTGCCGACGATCGTCTCCTCGACGCTGCCTGAGCTGCTCGACGACGCGGCCGCCGCGGAGTTCCATCGCGCCGGAGTGCCCGCCGCCGCCGGGCTGCGCACCGGTCTGCGCTGCGCCGCCACGCTGCACGCGGCCGCGGCGACCCCCGAGGTCGCGGCCCGCCTGCGGGAGATCGCGCGGTCGGCGCGGTCGGTCGCCCCCGATCGCGAGTGGCTGGCCGAGCACGATGCCAAGGATCTGCTGCGCCGGGCCGGGGTGCCGGTTCCCGCCGGCCGGACCGCGGCGAGCGCGCCGGACGCGGTGGCGGCGTGGCGAGAGCTCGGCGGACCTGTGGCGGTGAAGCTGAGCTCCGCCGCGGTTCAGCACAAGACCGAGCTCGGCGGTGTCGTGCTGGACCTCGACGGGGAAGCGGAGGTCGCCGCGGCATATCGTCGGGTCGCCGCCGCCCACGACGGCAGCGTGCTGATCGAGCGGATGGCGCCGCCGGGCGTCGAGCTGATCGTCGCCGCCCATCGCGACGGGATCGTGCCCGCGCTCGTGATCGGGCTCGGCGGGATCTGGACCGAGCTGCTCGCTGACGTCGCCGTCATCCCGCTGCCGGCCGATACGGCCCGGATCGAGCGGGCGATCGCCACGCTGCGGGGCGCTCCCCTGCTGCTCGGCGGACGCGGGCGCCCGAGCGCCGATGTCCCGGCCGTGGCCCAGCTGGCCGCTGCGCTCGGGGCGTTGCTGATCGGGCGCGACCTGGCGACGGTGGAGTGCAACCCCGTCGTTGTCGGCGAGGCCGGCCGCGGGGCGGTGGCGGTCGACGCCGCCGTCGCCGTCGCCGTCAGGAAACCGCGTGTCTGACGGGTACGACGTCGTCGTGGTTGGCGGCGGCTTCGCCGGGGTCACCGCGGCCCGCGAAGCCGCGTTGCGGGGTCGATCGACGGTGCTGCTCGAGGCGCGCGACCGGCTCGGCGGGCGGACGTGGAGCGCTGACTGGGAGGGCTTCCGCGTCGAGTACGGCGGCGCATGGGTCCACTGGCACCAGCCGCACACCTTCTCGGAGATCACCCGCGCCGGGCTGGCGGTGACGGTGGGCCCCGATGCGCAGCGCGCTCACTGGCGTGTGGGCGCCGAGCGCCGGTCGGGAACGATCGCGCAGCGCGACGCCATCGCTCAGCGCGGCTGGGATCGGTTCGTCAGCGGGGTCCGCGAGGCGCTGCCCCAGCCACACGCGCCGCTGCGGGCGATCGGCGAGCTGGCGGCGTTCGATCGGCTCACCATCGCCGACCGCGTCGACCAGCTGACCCTGTCAGACGAGGAGCGCGACGTGCTCCGCGCCGAGCTCGAGTCGCTCGCCCACGCGCCGCTCACCGACGCCGGGGCGGTGTCGGTGCTGCGCTGGCATGCGCTGTCGGGGTACAGCCTGCGCCTCACCCAGGAGACGGGTGGGCGGGTCACCCTGGACGACGGCACTGGCGCGCTGCTCGCCGCGATCGCCAATCGGGCCCCGTTCGAGCGGCGGCTGACCAGCCCGGTGGCGGCCGTGGTGCGACGCGGCGGGGGCGTGGAGGTGCAGCTGCGCGACGGGGGCGGCGTCCGCGCCCGGGCCGCGATCATCGCGGTGGCGCTCAACGCCCTGCCGGCGATCGCGTTCGATCCGCCCCTATCGGAAGCCAAGCGGCGGGCGATCGCGCGCGGCCAGGCGAGCCGTGGGATCAAGCTGATGCTCCGGGTACGCGGCGAGCCGGTCATGCAGAACGCGATCGCATCCGGGCACCCGTTCGGGTACCTCGGCAGCGAGGCGCTCGACGGTGACGGCACCCAGCTGATGATCGGGTTCGGGCCCGACGCGCAGCGCTGCGATGCCGCCGATCTGCCCGCCGTGCAACGCCAGCTCGACGCGATCCTGCCTGGCTACGAGGTGCTCGGGGCCACCACGCACGATTGGCTGGCCGACGAGTTCTCGCTCGGGACGTGGGCGATCCACCGCCCCGGGTGGTACGAGCATCACCACGCGGCGATGCAGTCACCGGAGGGCGGCGTCGTGCTCGCCGGATCTGATCTGGCCAACGGCTGGGCCGGCTTCATCGACGGCGCGCTCGAGTCCGGTCTGCGCGCCGGCGCGCTCGTGGCCGACCTCAGCCGCTGACCTCAGCCGCTGACGGCACGCTCAGCCGCTGACCGGCACCGAATCCAGCCGCGCGAGCCCCGTCTCCAGCGCGTCGGCGAGTTGCTCGAGCTCCGGACGCCTCACCGCTTCGGTGAACAGGTACGGCAGCTCGGCCAGGTCGGTGCCCAGCCCGTCGCGCAGGCGCTCGAGCTGCTCGCGCTGGGACTGGCGGCGGGCCCGCTCTGACAGCGCCGCGTCGAGGGCGGCGCGCTTGAGCCGCGATCGCGAGCGCCGGTGCGCCTGGTCCAGCAGCGCCGCCTCCTCGGCGCTGAAGCGCTCCGGGTAGCTGGCGTTGACGATCGTCGCGTCGATGGCCAGGCCCTCCTGCGCGAGCGCATCGCGCAACCACAGGGTCTCGTTGACCGGCATCTCCTCGGCGGTGGCGACGGCGACGACGGCGGTGAAGGACGCGTCCGCGATCGTGGCCGCGATCGAGCCGGCCTGATGGGCGATCGGCCCGACGCGGGCGATCTCGGCGAACGACCGGGGCGTTCGCAGGATGCCGACGCCGTGGCCGGCGGCCGGCGAGTCGACGATCACCAGGTCGTAGACCTCGCCGCCGTCGGTGCGCCGCTCGGGCTGGGACAGCTCCCACACCTTGCCGATGCTGAGCAGCTCGCGCATGCCGGGGGTGGCCATCGCGAAGGCGTTGAACAGGCGGCTGGAGCCGAGCACCTGGCCGACGGCGCCCGTCTTCACGCGCAGGTACTCCTCCATCGCGAGCTGGGGGTCGATCGAGATGGTGAACAGGTTCTCGGCCAGCTCGACCTCCTCGAAGGTGCCCGGCGCGGCCTCGCGGGCCGGCTCGGACGGCTCGAACGTCCGCCGGACCCGCTCCTGGCTGGCCAGCTCGGCGACGATGGTGCGCAGCCCCCGGCGCGCCGCCATCAACCCCAGGGCGGTGGCGACCGTCGACTTTCCGACACCCCCCTTGCCGGTGACGAAGATGAGACGGCGGTCAAGGAGTCCGGGCACGGCGCTCTCAAACATACCCCGGAGCCGCCAAACCTCTTGAAATGCAAAGGATTCTCCCCCCGGCCTGCGAATACTCACCGCGTATGAGTCCCCGATCGCATCGGAGCCCGAAGCCAATGCCCACCTGCAAGGTGATCGCGCTCGCCAACCAGAAGGGCGGCGTCGCCAAGACCACGACCACACTGAATCTCGCCGTGGCCTTCGCCGAGGAAGGGCATCGCGTCCTGTGCTGTGACATGGACCCACAGGGCAACCTCACGATGTCGCAGGGAATCGACCCCGACACGCTCGACAAGTCGATGTACGACGTGCTCGTCCATCACGTCTCGATCCGCGAGGTGATCCGCAAGCGCGAGATTGACATCGCCTGCGCCTCGATCGACCTGGCCGGCGCGGAGATCGCGATGTCGACGATGATCGGCCGCGAGCGGTCCCTGGAGAAGGCGCTCAAGGAGGTCGCCGAGGACTACGACTTCGTCTTCATCGACACTCCGCCGAGCCTCGGACTGCTCACGATCAACGCCCTGACCGCCTCCCACAAGGTGATCGTCCCCGTGCAGTGCGAATATCTGTCGATGCGCGGGCTGGTCCAGCTGCAGAACACGCTCGGGATGATCCGGGAGAACCTCAACCCCGATGTCGAGATCGAGGGCATCCTGCCGACCCTGGTCGATCTCCGTACGCTCCACGCCAAGGAGGCGATCGAGCTGCTGGAGGAGAACTTCGGTGACCAGGTGTTCGCGTCGCGCATTCGCAAGACCGTCAGATTCGCCGAGGCACCGGTGAAGGGGATGTCAGTACTGAAGTACGATCCCGATGGTCTGGCCGCTCACGCCTATAGGCAGCTCGCCAAGGAGGTCCTCGCAAATGGCAACCGGTAAGCGCGCGAGCATGCGGGAAGGGCCGCTCGCCGACCTGTTCCGCAAGACCACGGAGGACAGCCCTCCCCGGTCATCCGAGCCGGCGCCCGAGGCTGCGGCTCCGGCGCCCGAGCCCAGCTCGCCGGCGGCACAATCGATCGAGCCGACGACCGACTCCCCGGCGCCCGCGCCCCCCGAGCCGCCCGCCGAGCCCCGGCGGCGCTCGATGCCGCACCCGTCGCTCGCGGCCAACGCCCACGCGCCCGTCCCCGGCCCCGGCGAGCGCGAGATTCCGACGCCCCAGGAGCGCCTGCGCCAGGCCTTCTCGGCTGACATCCCCGAGAACGTGCTCGAGCGGTCCACGCCGGCGCCGTCCCGCGAGTCGGCCCCCGACGTCTACGCGCGCGCTGACCGCGACCTCGATGCCTTCCCGCCGCCCACCACGGTCGGCCAGCCGGTGCTCCGCGTCGTCGGCGTCGGCGGCGCCGGGGTCAACGCCGTCAACCGGATGGTCGAGGCCGACGTTGCCGGGGTCGAGTTCCTCGCCATCAACACCGATCTGCAGTCCCTGCAGCTGTCGGCCGCCGACGAAACGCTGCACATCGGCGACGCGGTCACCCGCGGGCTGGGGTCGGGCTCCGATCCCGATTTGGGCCGCCGCGCGGCTCGCGACGAGTATGACCGCATCAAGGCGCTGCTCCGCGGCTCCGACATGGTGTTCATCGCCGCCGGCGCCGGCGGCGGCACGGGGACCGGCGCGGCGCCGATCGTCGCTCAGATCGCCCGCGAGCTCGGCGCGCTCACGGTCGGCATCGTCACGCGCCCGTTCCAGTTCGAGGGCTCGCGTCGGCGCGATCAGGCCGAGGCCGGAATCGCCGCGCTCGCCGACGAGGTGGACACGCTGATCGTCGTCCCGAACAACCGGCTGCTGTCGGTGCTCGACCGCGGCGTCTCGATGGTCGAGGCGTTCCGAGTGGCCGACGATGTGCTGCGTCAAGGCGTGCAGGGCATCTCGGATCTCGTCACGCTGCCGGGCCTGATCAACCTGGACTTCGCGGACGTGCGCACGATCATGTCCGACGCCGGCAACGCGCTGCTCGGCATCGGCATGGGCAGCGGGGAGAGACGCGCGATCGACGCCGCCGAGCAGGCGGTCGCCTCACCGCTGCTGGAGACGAGCATGGAGGGCGCCCGCTCGATCCTGCTCTCGATCACCGGCGGCAACGACATCTCCCTGTGGGAGGTCAACGAGGCGGCCAAGGCCGTCGCCGAGGCCGCGCATCCCGACGCCAACATCATCTTCGGCGCCATGGTCGATGAGAAGCTGGAGGATCAGGTCTGGGTGACCGTGGTCGCCACCGGGTTCGGGGACGAGCGCCCGCGCCGTCGCGAGGAGCCGCCCATGACGGCGTCCCGCCGCGGGAATGAGTCCCCGTCCACCCCGCGCCGGCCCCTGCGCGAGCCGGTCGGCGAGCCGCGGGTCAGCCGCATGCGCAGCGGCGCGGAGTTGGACGTACCGGAATTCATGCCCCGCCGCTGACCCTGACGGTCGATAACCGGCGCCTGGCGGCGTCCTCAGTCGCTCGTGTGCTGGCGCGCACGTCGCTCCTTGCGTCCTTGCCATGCTTGGTTCTAGACCGCCAGTGAGCCTCTCCATCCCACGCCATCGTTGACCGCCCGGACCGAGCTCGGCGTTGTCGCCGCCGGCCACCCGGTGAGCGCCCAGGCCGGCGCCGACGCGCTGCGGGCGGGCGGGAACGCGGTCGATGCCGCGCTGGGGGCGATGCTCGCCTCGTTCGTCTGCGAACCGCTGCTCACCGGCCTCGGCGCGGGCGGGTACATGCTCGTCGCCGGTCCGGAGCTGCCGCCGACGCTCCTGGACTTCTTCGTCGAGGCGCCCGGGCGCGGCCTGCCAGCGGATCTCACCCAGCCGCGGTCAGAGCTGATCCCGGTCCGGGTCTCGTTTGGGGACGCGGTCCAGGTGTTCAACGTCGGCGCCGCGTCGGTCGGCATGTTCGGCATGCCCGCGGGCGTGTGCGAGGCGTCGCGGCGGTTCGGCCGGCTCGAGCTCGAGCAGCTCATCGCGCCCGCGGCGGCGCTGGCGCGCGACGGCGTCGAGCTCAACGCCCAGCAGGCGTACATCATCGAGATCCTCGAGGGGATCGTCACCTCCACCCCGGAGGCGGCGGCACTGTTCGCCCCCGCCGGCACCCTCCTGGGCCGCGGGCAGCGGCTGCGCCAGCCCGAGCTGGCCGAAGCGCTCGAGCGGCTGGGAGCCGAGGGGCCGCGGCCGTTCTATGAGGGCGACATCGGCGGCGCGATCGTCGACTGGCTCTCGGCCCGCGGCGGGCTGGTGACCCGCGCGGATCTCGCCGCCTACGAGGTGGTCGATCGCGAGCCGCTGCGCGTGAGCTTCCGCGGGCGGGAGGTTCTCACCAACCCGCCGCCATCGGCCGGCGGGATCCTGATCGTGCGGGCGCTCGCCCTCCTTGACGGGGAGCCCGGGCCGCCGGCCCTCACCGACCTGGTGGAGGTGATGGAGCGCACGCAGAGCGAGCGCACCCCGGAGTTCCTCGCCGGCCTCGACGATCCCGGCTTCGTGCGCGACTTCCTGGCCCGGCCGGTCGGCCGCCTGGGATCGACGACGCACATCGCGGCGCTCGACCGCGACGGCGGGGCGTGCTCGGTGACGTGCTCCAACGGCTCGGCGTCTGGCGTCATCGTCCCCGGGACCGGTGTACACCTCAACAACATGCTCGGCGAGCAGGATCTCAACCCCCTCGGCTTCCATCGCCACCCGCCCGGGCGGCGCATGCCGAGCATGATGGCCCCGACGATCGTTCTGCGCGACGGCGCCGCCGAGCTGGCCGTCGGCAGTGCCGGCTCCAACCGCATCCGCTCGGCGATCCTGCAGACGATCATCCGCTCCATCGATGACGGCCTCGAGGCGCAGGCGGCCGTCGAGGCACCGCGGGTCCACTTCGAGGATGGCATCGTCTATACCGAGCCCGGCGTCGACACCGCGGCGCTGGAGCGCGCCGGCCGCACGCTCGGCCCGTTTCGCGAGCGCAACCTGTTCTTCGGCGGCGCCCAGGCGGCGGCGCGAGAGCCCGATGGCGGTTTCTCGGGCGGCGGTGACCCGCGGCGGGGCGGGGCGGCGATCGTGGTGGAGCGGCCGGAGTGACGCGCCGCGCCAGGCGGGCGCTCGCCGGCGCTGCGCTGGCGGCGACGCTGGCCGTCCTGCTCGCCGGCTGCTTTGACGTGCAGTCCCCCGACCTGTTCCTCATCACCCGCACCGGACAGGGCGCGACGCTGACCATCCTCGTCAACAACAGCGGCACTATCCGATGTGACCGCGGCCAGGCCAAGCCGATCTCCAGCGCGCGGCTGATCACGGCGCGCGACCTGTCCGACAACCTGGCCGGCGACGCCACCAACGGGCTCACGATTCCACCCGCCGCGGGGGACGCCTACTACTACCGGATCAAGCTCCAGCAGGGCACGGTGTCGTTCCCGGATCGGGCCGCCGATGCCAGCCATCCCACCCTGGCCCAGGCCGAGCTGTTCGCCCTGCGGGCCGCCCAGCAGGCGTGCGGCGGCGCCGGGTGAGAATCCTCTCAGGGCGGGCCGCCAGCCAGTGCTCGGTGGGCGAGGGCGGCTAGCCTACGGCGCTTCGTGCTCTCCCTGGCCACCGCCCATCTGATCACCACGTTCCAGGCGATCGTGCTCGGGGTCCTCCAGGGAGTCTCCGAGCTGTTCCCGATCTC
>DATCFW010000119.1:0-2272 GCA_036509295.1 Solirubrobacteraceae bacterium
CCGGCCGTGATCGACCCGATCGCGATCGGCCCGGAACCGCTGGCGTCCTTCACGGCGCTGGCCGAAGGATCCGGGGGCACCGTCTTCGAAGCCGCCGACCCCTCGGCGGTGAGCGAACAGGTTCTGGCGGTCGTCGAAAGGGCCGCGACGCCCCTCTACACGAGCCTGACCGTGACCACCCCCGCCAAGGTCGGCTCAGAAGTCGAGTTCTCCGCGGCAGGCTCCTACTACGACGCCGGCGAGATCACCTCCTATGCCTGGGACTTCAATGGCGACGGCATCATCGATGAAGAAACGCCGGAGAACCACACCTCGCACACCTACCTGGCGCCCTACAACGGCGAGGTCTCGGTCACCGCGCGCACAGACGACGGTGAGAGCGCGACGAGCACCGCAGCGCTGGAGGTGGCCGAAACGATCGCCCCTGCGCCCTCGCCGCCTCGTGGCCTGACCGCCACCGAAGGGCCCGACCACAGCTCGCTACACCTCAGCTGGGAAGTCCCGCAGGAGCTGGGCGGCGAAGAACTGTTGGGATACCAGGCCGCGGTCGTCGATGAAACCTCCGGGACGCCCGTCTACGACGCGGCGCTGAGCCTGGGCGAAACAGAAGCGGATGTCACCGAACTGCCGAGCGGCACCTACCGCGTCACGATCATCG
Source organism: Solirubrobacteraceae bacterium (assembly GCA_036509295.1). Classification (GTDB taxonomy): domain Bacteria; phylum Actinomycetota; class Thermoleophilia; order Solirubrobacterales; family Solirubrobacteraceae; genus Palsa-465. The sequence goes on from DATCFW010000119.1 coordinate 659, forward strand.
CGGTGACCGCGGCCGGCCAGAGCGAACCGGCCGAAGCCACCAAAAAGATCGGGAGCGGCGGTGAAGAAGAGCACTGCACGAGCGCGACCGGAACGATGACGACGAGGATCGGCAAAGAGACGAGATCGTTGACGAACAGCCTCTCGACCAACCTCACGGCACGACAGAAGCTTGCACTCAGATTCGGCAGGCCGGCGCATCGCCTGACGCTAGTCACGCTTACGAGCGCGCATTGCATCGTGGAACCCAGGAAAGCGGTGTTCACGGCCTTTGGCATGGCGAAGCTCGACGGCCAGGAAGGCTACTTCTTGAATGTTCGTCTCGTGAAGCGCAGCGGTGAACAATTCTCCTACCGCCTGCGCCTCAAGAGCGACCACAACCACGAAGTCGTCTCCGGAGCCGCGGGTGGCGTTGCTGGTGAGGAGATCAAGTGACGGACCGTCGCTGAGCCCGATATGAGCAGACGCGTTGCCTTCCGGGCGTCGACTGACATTTTTACACGCTCGAAATGCAAGCGCTCTCCGTTGGCGTTCATTCGCAGGTATCGGCTCGTCAGTAGCGGCGAGCACTTGGGGACCGGACGCCCGCTTTCCTGAGTGCCTTTTTGTACCCGGGATGCAAACGCTCCATTTCCTCCTCCTCGCCGGCGATCTCCTCGGCAATATTTACCGTGGGCTTGAGAGTGCCGTCAGGGCGTCGGACCCAACGCTGCCCTGCAGAGTCCGTAAATCGAAGGAAGACGTCATATCCACGCCAGGAGGCCATCTGGAAGTCGACATCAACCGGAAACTCGACCCCCGCCGTGAACTTCTGACTCCATTGAAATGGCCGATCGCCGGACATCGGTGGTACCACACCAATGCTCTTGCGGAAGCCCGCAAAGACAGGCTCCTCGTCCCACGGGACAACTTGAATACGAACGCTACGAGACCTCCCGACTTGCGTTAGAGATATATCCACAAAAGGTGAGGGTCGAACGTGCAGCTCCCTGAATGTCGGTCTCGCCGAGTTTCGGGTCCGCAAGCCAGCCGTCAACTAGCCGCGCCTGCGCAAGACGGTCCGTTCTCCGACGGCGAAAGCGGTCGTAGCCGAAACTGACCGCAGCAACCATGAACGCTGCAGCGGTACCAATGGAACCGATCCAGTCGGTGGTGGATGGCGAGGAGCCAGCGGTCATCGTCTTGAAGTCGCCCCGGGCGGGCGGTGAGCGCCGCTCGCCTTTGATTTCACTGGCAATAGCCTGCCACAACTCCGGCTCGACGGCGCAAGCCGCGCCCGCGTAGCCTGCGAGACTCCTGAGGCGGACGAGACCGAGCCTGTCGCCGTACGCCCGGCTCACCCCTGCCCCGGCTGAGGTCAGCCACCCGTAGTTCGTGACGGCGCTGCCAACAATCTCCCCCGAGACCGAAGGCTGCGCCCTGCTCGCTGGCGAAGGACCATCTACTGACGCTTCACCCGGCCGGGAGGACGACTCACGGGCTCCCCGACGAACCCGGAGCCAGCCGCCAGCAGTCGGCGGATCGCGCCACCCACGCCCGAACTCGCCAGGCGGTAGCTTCCGCGCGGACCGGTCGGCTCAAGCGCCCCGAGGGGCCTGAGGGCACGGAAGACCTC